>JAAFHJ010000717.1 GCA_013298325.1 Myxococcales bacterium
ATCCGCAGAGAAACTTTTCCTGTTTTTCTAGCGAGATAGAGCGCCACACAGCGCAGACCGTTGCCGCACATCTCCGGGCGGGAGCCGTCGGCGTTGCGGACGATCATGGAACCGTCGACGCCGTCGCTCGCCAGGCCGACGAAGAGGATCCCATCGGCGCCGATGCCGTAGTGGCGGTCGCAGAGGGCGCGGACGTCGTCGTCGGAGAAGGAAGATCCGTCGCCATCGATCACGACAAAGTCGTTGCCGGTCCCCTGATACTTCTCAAATTCCATCGTCGGTTCTTTCCGGATTGGCGAGCTTTCCGAGCAACTCTTCGACGCGGTCGCTGGAGATCCCGGTGACGGCGATCGACTTGTGTTTTCCCGTCTCGCCGCGCGCGACTTCAACGGCGCTCTTCGGAAGGCCGAGGGCCTTGGCGAGGAACCTCCGAAGCTCCTCGTTGGCGGCGCCGTCGACGGGGGGCGCCGCGATCGCGACTTTCCAAACGACTAAATTTCCTTCGGTTTCCCGCGCGAGCACCGCCGACTTTCGGGCGCTCGGCTTGGCGTGGATCGCGATCCGGGTAACCGATAGGTTAGGTGCGTTTTTTTGGCGGGAAGCAGCCACGTTCGTCGGCGATCCGCTTACCATCGCCGGCGCGCTTTTATGAGTCATCTCCGCTTTTTCACCGCCGGTGAGTCCCACGGACCGGCCCTCGTCGTGCTCGTTGAAGGGGTCCCCGCGGGACTGCCGCTGCTCGCCGCCGATCTCGACGGAGACCTCGGCCGCCGCCAGCAGGGCTACGGCCGCGGTGGGCGCATGAAAATTGAGCAAGATCGGGCGATTATCTTGAGTGGCGTCCGCGGTGGGGTCACCCTTGGGTCGCCGATCGCGCTCACGATCGCCAACCGGGATCACGCGAATTGGGCGGGGCGGATGGGGGCGGAGCCGTTTGCCGAGGTCCCCGAAGCGCTTGTGCGGCCGCGGCCCGGCCATGCCGATCTCGCGGGTGGGCAGAAGTACAACCGCTCTGATTTGCGCGATATTTTGGAGCGTGCGAGCGCCCGGGAGACGGCGTCGCGGGTTGCTGCTGGCGCGATTGCGAAGCGGCTCCTTGCGGCCGTCGGCGTCGAGGTGTTTGCCTTCGTCCGGAGCATTGGCGCGGTCGCCTGCCCTCCAGAAGCACTCGGTCTTCCTTCAGAAACGCTTCGTGATGGGGCGCGGGCCTCCGAGGTCGGTTGCCCCGATGAGGCGACTTCCGCGGCGATGAAGGCGGCCATCCACGCCGCTTCCCACGCGGGGGACACCCTCGGCGGGACCTTTGAGGTCGTCGCGACTGGCGTCCCGGTCGGCCTGGGGAGCCACGTCCATTGGGACCGGAAGCTCGACGGCCGCATCGGGCAGGCGTTCCTATCGATCCAGGCGATCAAGGCGGTGTCGATCGGCGACGGCTTCGAGGCGGCGGCGCTGCCGGGCTCTTCCGTCCACGACCCGATCGATTATTCGAAGGAACACGGGGACTTTCCGCGGCGCTCCAACCACGCGGGGGGCCTCGAGGGGGGGATCACGAACGGGGCCCCGGTACGCGTCGTCGCCGCCATGAAGCCGATCGCGACCCTCCGGAAGGCGCTGCCGAGCGTTGATATTCGGACGAAAGAGGCGGTCGATGCCGCCCACGAGCGGAGCGACATTTGCGCGGTGCTCGCGGCGAGCGTCGTCGGCGAAGCGATGCTCGCGCTCGTCCTGGCCGACGCGCTCCTGGAGAAGTTTGGCGGCGATAGCCTGGAGGAATTGCAAAGGAATATGAAAGGTTACCAGGAGCAACTCGCCCAGTGGCCCGCGGGGGACGACCGATGAGCATGATCTTCACTGGGCCGCCCGCCGTCGGGAAGAGCACCCTGGCGCCGGCGGTTGCGGCGGCCCTCGGGCGCCCCTTCGTCGACCTCGACGCGGCGCTCACGGCCCGCAGCGGCCTTGCGCCGGGCGCCTTTTTTGCCGCCCACGGGGAGCCGGCGTTTCGGGCGTTGGAAGCGAGCGTCCTCCGCGAAGTCCTTGAAACTCCTGGCGTTGTCGTCGCTGCCGGCGGCGGGACGCTCCTCGATCGGAAGCTCCGCCACGAGGTCGCCGAGAAGGCGCTCCTCGTCGGCCTGCAGGCCCCCCTCGACGTCCTCGCGGCGCGGGCGGCCGGCGGTTCACGCCCCCTCCTCGGCGCCGACCCGGCGATGCAGCGGCTCCGGCTGGAGAGCCTCCTCGACGGGCGCAGCCGGGTCTATTCGGAGGTGCACACGACGATCGATGTCGGCGAAGCGACTGATATTGATAGCATTTCTGCCGGTCTGGAGGCGCTCCTTCTCCGCGATCCGCTCCTCGTCCCTGCCGGCGAGCGGAGCTACCTCGTCGATTTTACCTGTGGCGAGGCGAGCGCTTCGACCGATCGAATCGCCGAGCGGGGGCCGAGCCAGGTCGTCGTCGTCACCGATTCCCACGTGGCGCGCGCCCAGAAGAAGTATCTGAGCAGCATTTTTGGGCCGCTTTTTGTCCCCCAAACAGTCGTCACACTC
>JAAFHJ010000072.1 GCA_013298325.1 Myxococcales bacterium
CAAGAAGCACCTCCGCGCCCGCGACATGCTCTTCCTCGGCCGCGGACCGAACTTCCCGATCGCCCTCGAAGGCGCTCTCAAGCTCAAGGAAATCAGCTACATCCACGCGGAAGGCTACGCCGCCGGCGAGATGAAGCACGGCCCGATCGCCCTCATTGATGAGGAGATGCCGGTCGTCGTCCTCTGCCCGAAAGACGTCCACTACGAGAAGACCCTCTCCAACATGCAGGAGGTCCGCGCGCGGGAGGGGCAGGTGATCGCCGTCGGCACCGTCGGCGACCACGAACTCGCCGAGTACGCGGCAAAAGGGGGCGTCGACGTCATCTCGATCCCGGCCGCCGAGCCGGAAATCCTCCCGCTCTTGACGGTCCTTCCGCTCCAGCTGCTCAGCTACTTCATGGCTGACGGCAAGGGGACCGACGTCGATCAGCCGCGTAACCTCGCGAAAACTGTGACGGTCGAGTAGCCGTGGAAATCATCCGCTACCGGATTGACGCCGCGCTGAAGAGCCGGAGCGGGACGGGGACCGTGTGGCTCCTGATCGCCCTCGCCATGCTTTTCCCAGGGCTCTTCATGCTCGCGGTCACGGTCGCGATGGCTTTCGACCGGAAGGACGGCGGCATCGGCGTCGCGTTCGCGTCGTTCATTTTCCTGACTCTCCCCTTCTTTGCGATCGCCTATCCGTGCTTCCGCGCCTACCAGCGCGCGTCGGCGGAGGTGGGGGCGGGGCGTGCCCTCCTGGATCTGGCGACCCTCGACGCGACGCTCCCCGTCGCCGATGCCGTCCAGCGCGTCGCGCAAGGGCGCGCGCATGTTCTCCAATTTCTTGCGAATATGCAGCGGCAAGGTTGGTTCTACGACCTCGGTTCGCGCCCCGCGCAAGCGGCGGCACCGGCGCCGGCGCTAGGCATGGGGAACCCGAACTTCGGCTTCGCGCCGAACCCGGTCCCCGTCCCGGTACCGGTCGCCGGCCCGATCCCGGCGGCGATGGCGAACACGCCGTTTCCTGGTCAGGGCGGTCCGTGGGTGCCACCCCCCTACGGTCAGCCGGCCTCTTCCGGAAATTCGCCGGTGGCGAGCGGCCCCATCGGCTCGGCAATGCCGGCGACGCCGCTCCACGGCGGTTTTGCCGCGCAGCCGGTCGCCTTCGTCCCCGGCACCGTCCTCGCTGATCGTTGGCGCATCGAGCGCCTCCTCGGCGAGGGGGGCATGGGGGCGGTCTTTGTCGTCGCCCACACGCGAACTGCCAAGAAATACGCGCTCAAGGTCATCCTCGGCGACGGCGCCCGCTCCGAGCAGGCGGTCGCCCGGTTCGAACGGGAGGCGCTCACGGTCAGCGGCCTCCGACACCCCGGAATTGTTCAAGTTCACGACTACGACCGCGCCGCCGACGGCTCCCCCTACCTCGTGATGGACCTCCTCGACGGCGAACCGCTCGACAGCCGGCTTGAGCGGCTCGGGAGCGTCCCCTACTTGGCGGCGCGCCAGTGGGTCGTCGAAGCGGCCCGCGCCCTCGCCGTCGCCCACGAAAAGGGGCTCGTCCACCGAGACATCAAGCCGGGGAACCTCTTCCTCGCCCAAGATGGCAGCGGCAGCGAGCGCATCGTCGTCCTCGACTTCGGCGTCGTGAAGACCGCCGACGAGCCGAAAGCGATGTCCCTGACGCGCACCGGCGCCCCGATCGGCACGCCGATGTACATGGCACCCGAGCAATTTCGGGGAGATGGAGTCGATGGGCGCGCCGACGTCTGGGCCCTCGCGACGGTGCTTTACCAACTCGTTGCCGGGAAGGGGCCGTTCCCCGCCGAGTCGATGGCCGAGCTCACCGTCGCCGTCCTCACGCAACCGGTGCCGCCGGTCGCCTCGGTGGCCCAGCGGCCGGTCCCGCCGGGCCTCGACGCCTTCTTCGCCCGCGCCCTCGCGAAGGACAAAAACCAGCGTTTTTCAACCTTTGCCGAGTTTGAAACGGCCCTCCTCGCGGTGAGCTAGCTCGCGTCCTGCTCACGTCGCGGACGCGCAGCTCAGCGCGAGACGGCGCAGCGGTCGTTTTCGCTCGCCGTTCCGCCGATGAGCGGGAGCCAGAACTGCAGGCCGGTCATCGAATTTCGCAGCGTTTCCGGGTTTCCGTTGGCGCCGAGCGACGCCGCTGCCGTGAGTTCCGCGGCAGTGAGCACGCGGTTGTAGATGCGGACATCGGAGAGGGAGCCGGCGAACGGCTCGCGCCCCGGCTGGGAAATCGACTGCCCGATCGCGAAGTCGGTCCCGGTCGTGTCGAGGACGATGCTCTTCGTGGCGACCTGCACGCCATCCACATACAGGCCGAGCTGAGCGCCGTCGTAGGTCGCGGCGACGTGGTGCCAGACGTTGTCGGTGATGTTCTTCGAAGACGGCACATCTGCACCGAACCCGACGAAAAACGCGTTGTTCGCCGACGTGAGCAGGCCGAACTGTTTGCCCACGGCGAAGCTCCCGTAGGTGAAGAGCGACTGGAGGTCCGCGCTGCGGTCGTCTTCACCCACAGCGCTAGCGTGCGTGCGCTCGCCCCCTGAGGGGCGCCTCCGACGATTTGACCGACGAGCACTTGCCCATTCGTGAACGTATACGCGCCGTTCGCCGCGACAATCGGGCCCGGCGCGGAAACGGCGTTGGTCGCGTAAGCCGTCGGCGGGGTCGCCGAGCAGAGGTAGGCGGAGCACCCGTAGGGGACCGCGCAGGCCGGCCCGCTATCGACCGGTCCGCTGTCTGCCGGGCCGCTATCGGCCGGGCCACTGTCGGCAGGGCCCGTGTCGGCCCGTCCGCTGTCGACGGCGGCGCTGTCGGGGCCGGCATCAAAACCGCCGGAATCGGGGCGGTTGACGGTGCCGTCGCCGAGGTCGCCAGCGTCGACGGGGGTCGTCGTGGTGTCATCGTCGCCACAGGCGACCGTGAGTGCGGGGACGGCCAGAGCGAGCAAAAGTCCGGGGGCGAAAAACGCACGAAGCGGGAGTTTGGGCATCGCGCCAGTGTCTAAGAGCTCAGGTAGCGGTTCAAGCGCGAATCGCTACCGCAGCGTATGCAGGAGCACAAAGCTCGCGGCATCGATGGTCGCATGGGCCGCAATGCCGACGCGGACCCCGCGCCAGGCGGCGAGCGCCCCAAAGAGCAGGCCGACGACGAAGGACTGCACCACGCCGATCGGCCCCTGCCACCCGTGCCCCACGGCGAACACAAACGCCTGCCCGATCACGACGAACGTCGTCTTACCTGGCAGCGCCACGCGGAGGCGCCCGAGCAAAAATCCACGAAATACAAGCTCTTCGTAGACGCCGGCGAAGAGGGACGTCCCAAGGGCGAGCGGGAGCGGCACTGCGGCAAGCGCCTCGATGGAGCTCTCGCGCGCTTCGGAGGCCTGGGCAAAGGCCTGCGGTTGAAGCCTCGAAAAAAGTAGCAAAAGCAACCCATTGGCCCCCAAGATGCCGGCGGCGACCCCGACGCCGAGGACCACTTCCCCAAGGAGCGGGCGATCGCTCGTGAGCCCAAATGCGGCAAGGCGGCCCTCTCCCGTCCGACGGGCCCGTGCGAAGGCGACGCCCCCCAGCAAAATCCCAAGCAACACCACGCTCGCCGAAAGCCGGTAGGCGGCCGGGAGCGCCCCGAGGGGGATCGCGCGAAGCGCAAACGGAGCGAGAAGCGCCGCCAACGCGACGACGAGGGCATCGAGGAGCGCCGCCGAACGAACTTCCCGAAGTTCCGTCACAAATCGCCCTTGTTGCTCGGCGTTTCCCGGGCCGGGCGCCGCGATTGGCGGGTCTTCAGCACCTGACTCGTGACCCGATCGAGCTGGGTCCGCTGGGTCTTCGAGCTCTCTTCAAGGCGCTCCAGGGCGCGGAAGAGATCCTCGCTGCGCCCAAGGAGCGCGCGCTCGGTGCTCGAGAGTTCCGAAAGCAATACGCGAAGTTGGACGACATCTTGTCCGCTCTTCGCCGCGCTCCGATCGACCACCGTCGCCGCCCGCTCGAGATCTTTGCTCGCATCGGCGGCCCGCTCCGCCGCCCGGAGCGCTTCGCCATGACCGGTCGCCTGTTCGGCGATGGCGTCGCCGTGGGCCCGGAGGGCGTTCGAAATCTTCTCGAGCTGCCCTTCCGCGCGCCGCGCGCCGCGCTCCTGATCGTCGACGGCACGGACGACCTCCTCCAGGCCCGCGCTCGCATGTGCGCTAGCTTCTCGAATTCGCTGAAGAACTTGCTTGGTGTCGGCCCCGGCGGCAAGCCCCCGATCGAGGCGCGCCGTCCCCCGTTCGACGGCCGCCGTCGCGTTTTTCGACTCGGTCTGCACGGTCCGCACAAGCTCGGCGATCTCCCGCGTGCTGGCCGTCGCCCGTTCGGCGAGCTCCTTGATCTCCTCGGCGACGACGGCAAAGCCTTTCCCCTGCTCGCCCGCCTGCGCGGCAATAATCGCTGCATTCAATGCAAGAAGATTCGTCTGCTCTCCGACGTCATCAATGACCGAAACAATCTGCCCAATCGCCTGCGTTCGCCCTTCGAGGGTCGTGAGGATCACCGCCGCTTCTCGCGTCGCACTTCGCAGTTTTGCAAGCTCGTCGAGCGTCGCGCTGAGGGCTCCGTCCCCCCGCTCCGCTTCCGTCGCAGTTGCCGTGGCGTGATCGCGAGCGACGGTCAGACGACGCTCGGTCTCGCGGGCAGAAGTGGCTGCTTCTGCAAGACTTTCTCGGGTCTCTTCCGCGAGTTCACCAAGCGCATCGAGCCGATGGCGGCCGGCGGCAGTCGCGGTCGCGTGGGCGCGCGCGGCGGCGATCAATGTGCCCAGAGCCGGGTTTAGATCGGCCCAGGTCTTCTGCTGGCCTTCAAGGGCGCTTCGCAGCTCATTGGCTCCATTGTCTGCCAGGGAAACCTGGTCATGAAGGCGCGCCGCACGCCCGTCGGCTTCGCGGATCATGCGCACCATTTCCGTCGCCGTCCGAAGCAGCTCGGAGGCGCGCGCCGCCTGTTCATCCAGACTGACCGCCGCCTTTTGCACATGCTCCAGCGATCGATCGAGGCTCGCTTCGAGGTCGCCCCCCTTCTGGGCGGCCCGCTCGGACTCGTGGCGCTGCCGCTCAGCAAGTGCTGCCAACTCATCAAATACACGACGTGTTTCGTCGTCGCTCCCCTCGGGAGGGCGCACCGTCTCCCCGAGGCCCGCCCGCCGTACCGCTCCGAGAATCGGGCCGATTTCCCGCGTTTGGCTCGCCCCCCAAAGCACCGCCACGAAAGACGCAAACGCGGCAGCGATGGCGACCGTCGTCTCCTGGCCTTGGGGGGCGCGCGTGACAGCGAGGACGGCACCGGCGGCAACTGCAGCCGCCACCAGACTTTTTTGGTCGAGGCGACTCATCGCCCGCGACCGTCGAGGCGGAGGCGCGTCGTGCTGTCGGGCGGCGCCGGGATGCTCGCGAGATCGGCGAGCGGCACGCAGGCGAGCGGCACCCCTTTGGCGGCGAAGCGCCGGGTGATGGTTGCGACGGAGACCGGGCTCGCGTCGACGCCCAAAAAGCGGCGCTGGCGCTCGGCGGCGCAGGCGAGGGTGGTTCCGCTGCCGGCGAAGCAGTCGAGGACGAGGTCGCCGGGGTCGCTCAGCGCATCGATGAGGCGGTTGAGGAGCGCCTCCGGCTTCTGGGTCGGGTAGCCGGTCCGCTCTTTGGCGACCGGCGCGATCACGCTGATGTCCCAGACGTCCCCAAGCGGCACCCCCGGCGACGCGTCTTCCGTCTTCGAGGAGCGCGCCCGCTTGCCATCCTCGTTCACAACCGCTTTTTGCTTGGAAGTTCCCCAGGTTTTCTGGGTCGATGCCGCGAGCGGCTCGTAGAGTTGGTTCCAGCGCCCCTTCGTCGTCGGGTCCTTCCGGTAGCGGAGGAGTACGTCGTGAACCCGTTGAAAATTCTCCTGTTTCGAGGGCCAGCGCCGGTACCGCCAGACGATCTCGCTCGCGAAGGCGTCTTCGCCGAAGATTTCGTCGCAGAGTACACGCAAGTAGTGGCTCGTCTTCGGATCGACGTGAAGGACGACGGAGCCCCACGGCGCCAGCAGCTCGCGGACGAGCATCAGGCGACGCGCGAGAAACTCCATGTATTCCGCACGCGAAGACCAGTGGTCGTCGAAGGCGGTCTCTCCCCGTGCCATGGCGCCGCTGTTCGTCGTGAACGCCCGCTGCGTAAAAAACGGCGGATCGAGGTAGGCGAGCGTCACCGTCCCTCGATGGGTCTCCAGCAGCGCCTCCAGCGCCTCCGCGTTGTCACCGACGATCAGTGCATTCTGCAATACGTCGGCACGTGGCGCCGGCGCCACCGATCGTGCCGGTGCGGGACCAAACGACGGCTTCCCCGGCCAGGTCAGCTTCGGAGCCGGGTCGACGGAAACGAGCACTTCAGCGGCGGCGGTTCGGGTCACCGGCGCATGGTAAGTAGATGTAGGTATGAGTGGGCAAGTTTGCGTCTGCGCGTCCGCCCGGAGCCGCCGTAGCCGGCGAGGAAACGGCGCGCAGGACTGCAGCAGCGCGTCCGCCCGGAGCTGCCGCAGGCGGCGAGGAAACGGCGCGCAGGACTGTGGCCCGAAGCGTTGCGCCCATTCGCAAAGGCTGCGATGGTCCCCCCGATTCCCATGAGCTCCAAAGATCGTCGCAAGCGCGTCGTCGCAAAACCCCGCATTTTCTCAGGAATTCAGCCGACCGGTGGTTTCCATATCGGGAACTGGCTCGGCGCGGTCCGGAACTGGGTCGCCCTCGGGAATGCGGCAAAGGAGTCAGGGAAAGACGCCTTCTTCTGCGTCGTCGACGCCCACGCGATCACCGTCCCCTACGAGCCAAAGGACCTCCGCGTCCGCATCGAGGAGCTCGCCCTCGACCTCGTCGCCTGCGGGATTGATCCCCGGGAACATACGCTTTTTGTCCAGAGCGACGTCCCCGAACATATGGAACTTGCTTGGTACCTCGCCGCGGCAACCCCGATGGGGGACCTCGGTCGGATGACCCAGTTCAAAGACAAAAGCGACGGCAAAGACTTCGTCTCGACGGCGCTTTTTACCTACCCGATTCTGATGTCGGCCGACATCCTCCTTTACAAGGCGACCGAGGTCCCCGTCGGCGACGATCAGTTGCAGCACCTGGAGCTCGCGCGCGAGACTTCTCGCCGCTTCAATCATCGCTTCGGCGGCATCTTCCCGGAACCGCAGCCGCTCCTCACGAAAGCGACGCGGATCATGGGCCTCGATGGCGACGGGAAGATGTCGAAATCGAAGGGGAATACGATCCCGCTCTTCGACGAGCCGAAGGCCTTCTGGAAGAAGCTCCAAGGCGCCTTCACCGACCCGAATCGCAAGGGGCGCGAAGATCCGGGCAACCCGGAAATCTGCAACATCTACACGATGCACAAGGAGCTCTCCACCGCGGAAGAGCAAGAGACCGTCGTGAAGAACTGCACCACCGCCGGGTGGGGTTGCTACGATTGCAAGATGCTCCTGCACGCCAACTTCGAGAAGGAAGTGGCGCCGCTCCGCGAGAAGCGGAAGTCGCTCAACGTGATTGAGGTCCGCGAAGCGCTCCACGAAAACAGCAAAAAAGCGCGCGAGATTGCCCAAGAGACGATCCGCGAAGTTCGCGAGTCGATGGGGCTCGGCTGCGGTCTTCCGCGATGAATCTCCCAGGGCGATCGGCGGCCTTTGTGCTCGGCGTCGTGGGGCTGGCCGGGATGCTTGCAGGATGCACGCGTCCCGCCCCGAACGCGACGCCGGAGGGGGCCGTCGCCGCCTTCGTCGAAGCGATGGACACCGCCCCCTCCGACCCGCGCGCCCTCAAGAAAGCCTACGGATTCTTAGGACCGGACGCCCGCGACAACTTGAAGGAGCGCGCCGAGCGTGCCGGCAAGATGCAGGGGCGCCGCGTCGACCCCTGGGAAATGATGACCGACGGGCGAAGCGTCGCCCTCGCGACGCCGACGAGCTATGTGGCGAGAATCACTGGGAAAGAGGCCGATGTGACCGTCCGTTTTGACGACGAGCGCCCCGCCTCCGCAGACCCCTCCCGGGCGACCCTCGCCCGCGCCCCGGCGACGATCCACGCCGTCCGCGAAGACGACGGCTGGAAGATCGAGCCCTTCTTGCCGGCGGTCCCGCCGCTCGCCCGTCGCGACGGTGGTCTCTAAGCCTAGGAAGTCGTTTCGGTTTTAACGGCTTGTGCCCTTGGCCACGACTTTGCTTGCGCTGGCGAATCGGCGCCTTAGCTTCGCGGCGTCCCCATGGCGCAAGATCTTTACCAAGTCCTCGGTGTGCAGAAGGGGGTCGATGAAGCGACCCTCAAGAAGACCTATCGCAAGCTGGCGAAGGACCTGCACCCCGATCGAAACCCCGGCGATGCGAAAGCGGAAGCGCGATTCAAGGAGGTCAATCACGCCTTCGAGGTGCTCTCAAACGAGAAAAAGCGCGCCCTCTATGACGAATTCGGCGAAGACGGCCTCCGCGAAGGCTTCGACGCCGAGCGTATGCGCTACGCGCGACGTGGCGGAGGTGGTGGCGGCGGCGTGAATTTTGGCGGCGCTGGCGGCGTTCCTCTTGAGGACCTGTTCTCCATGTTCGGTGGGAACCCGTTCGGCGGCGGCGGTGGTGGCGGTCGGCGCGCACCGATCAAAGGGAGCGACCTTGAGGCCGAAGTTCGCATTGATTTTGCCGCCGCTTGTCGCGGGACGAGCGTCGACCTGCGCGTCCAAGGGGAGACGATCACCGTGCGTATCCCCGCCGGCGCTGAAGAGGGGAACCGCCTCCGCGTCGCCGGCAAGGGGGCGCCGAGCCCCGCCGGCGGCCCCCGGGGGGACCTCGTTCTCGTCATTCACGTCGGCGCACATGCTCAATTCAAGCGGGAAGGGGACAACCTTCTCCTCGATTTGAAGCTCACCGCCACCGAAGCCTTCTTCGGCGCGAAAGTACGCGTGCCGACCCTCGAAGGTTCGGTCACGCTCACCGTGCCCCCGCGGACCCAAAGCGGCACCGTCGTCCGCCTTCGCGGCAAAGGTGTCGCCCGGAAGGGGCGGGAACCGGGCGATATGTTTGTGACCTACGCCGTTCAGCTCCCCAAGAGCGACGACCCGGCACTGACCGCCCTCTTTGAGAGCATCAAGGCCTTCGACACCGAAGAGGTGCGCGCCGACCTTTCCCTCTGAGCGCCGCTGAGCGCCGCCGAGCGCCCAACAAACGCCCTTCAAAACGCCAGGAGTGCTCAGCGCTTCGGGCGTTTCCCTTTGGTCTTCAAACCGGCTTTCGCCGAAGGCTTCCCCGCCTTCGCCGGCGCTTCCGGCTTCCCTGCCTTCGCGAGGTTCTTCGCGACGACCTTCTCGATCTTCCGCGCGCCGGCGCGTGCCTTCTTCTTCCCGTCGGGATCCCGGCTCGGCACCTTCGCCGCCTTGCCCTTGGAGGCGCGGCCCGGCTCCTCGATCGGCGCCGCAAACGGGACGCGGCGCTTCGGCGTGCGGCTCCCACCGCCGGTGCCGAGGACGACCCCTTCCGCGCTCAACCGGCGGGCGTAGACGGTGTGGCGCGAGAGGGAAACTTCGCGAATTTCCACTGTCATCAGGTCGCCGAGGCCGATGCGATCGCCGCTCCGGGCGCCGACGAGGAAGAGGCCGTCGTCGTCCTGCTCGAAGGGCTCGTGGCCGAGATCTTCGGAGCGGACGAGCACTTCGACAAAGGGGTCGTCGAGGGCGACGAAGACGCCGCTGCCGACGATCGCCGTGACCGCCCCCGTGTAGGTCTCGCCGAGGCGGTCCTTCATCACGAAGGCGCGGTAAAGATCGGTGACGCCGCGCTCGACCTCCATCGCCCGGCGCTCCGCCTGGGAGGCCATGCGCGCCGCGTCGGCGATCATTTCCTTCGCCTGCTCGCTCCGATCGATCTTTGCACTCTGCACAAGATGGTGGACGGCGCGGTGGACGACGACGTCCGGGTAGCGACGGATCGGCGACGTGAAGTGGAGGTACGCGTCGGAGGCGAGGCCGAAATGCCCTTGATTTTCAGGCTCGTAGGTCGCCTGCTTCATGCTGCGCAGGAGGAGCATGTTGAGCACGCTCGCCTGGGGGAGATCGCGGAATCGTTTGAGCAGCAACGAAAGCGCCTTCGGGTCCTTCGTCTCGTCGAGATCAAAGGGGACGCCGAGCGCCGTGCACATGGCCGCAAGGCGAGCGAGCTTCGCTTCGTCGGGCCGAAGGTGGACGCGGAAGATGCCGGGGGTCGTGCGCTCCACGAGGTACCGGGCGACGATCTCATTGCCGAGAAGCATCAGCTCTTCAATGAGCTGATAGGCCTTCTTCATTCCCGGATCTTGGCTGCGCTTTTTTACGTCCGTCGGGACTTTTGCGTCGTCAAAGATGATCTTCGGCTCCGGCAATTCGAAGTCGAGCGCGCCGCGAGAGAGGCGTTTGCCGCGTAGAATGCGGGAGAGTTCGTAGGCGACCTTCAGGTCTTCCTTCATCGCCTCCGCCTTCGGATCCTGGGGCGGAACGAGGGAGAGATCGAGGGCGCGGGCGACGCTGCCGTAGGTGAGTTTCGCGGCGCTCTTCATGAAGCCGCGGATCAAACGGTAGGAAGTGACGTCCCCCTTCGTGTCCAATTCGACTTCCGCGCAGAGACAAAGGCGGATGACGTCGGGCAACAAAGAGCAAAGATTCGAAGAGAGGGCGCGCGGCAACATCGGAATCGCGCGCTCGGGCAGGTAGACCGAGCAGCCGCGGACCTTCGCCTCTTCGTCGAGAGCGGTCCCTGGGCGGACGTAGCTAGACACGTCGGCGATCGCGATCCAGGCCTTGTAGCCCCCCTGCTTCGTCCGCTCGACCCAGACGGCGTCGTCGTGGTCGCGGGCGTCTTCCGGGTCGATGGTCGGCAGCGGAATGTGGGTCAGATCTTCGCGACCGACGAGCAGCGTCGCCGGGACTTCGACGCCGTAACTCTCGGCTTCCGCGATTGCCTGGTCGGAGTGGGTCTCTTGAATGTTGCCAAGAATTAGCAACTTCTGCGTTTCAACGGCGAGCGTGCCCGGGCGCCCGAGGACGGCGACGAGCTTCCCTTCCGGGTTTTCATTCGGGTCTTCCGGGTGCCGCGTAATGATGACGACGCAGAGATCGCCGTCGTCGCCGCTGTTCCCCTCGGCGCCGAGGGCGTCGATGCCGGTGAGCACGATCGGTCCGCGGACGCGCGTGTCCTCGGGCTCGACCCACGCTGCGGCGCGGCCCCCCTTGGAACGCCGCAAAATCCCTGCGATTCGCATCGCGCTCCGCTGGGCGATCGCCAGGACGACCCCCTCGGCACCGCGGCTCGAACGGCCAACGATGCGCACGTCGACGCGGTCCCCGTGCATCGCGCCGCCGAGCGATTCGGCGGGGATGAAGACGTCGTCGCCGGCAAACTCAGGCGCGGAAACAAACCCGAATCCTCGTGCATTTACAGACACGAGACCGGTACGAAGATCACCGCTCGCCGCCCGCGGGCGCGCGCCTGCCACGGGTGGCGTCTGGATGGTGTTCCACGGGAGCCCCTTCTTGACTGGCTCCTTCGCGCGCTCTTGGGGGGCAACCGGCTTCGCGCCGCGCGAAAAGTTTTCCGATCCGGCGGTCTTTCCTTTGGAACTACGAGGGCTTGGGTCGCCAGCGACCGAGAAACCGGGCATCGTCGGTTCTTGACGGTCTTGGCGGTCTTGTCGGAGCCCCTTCCCGGGGAGGACCGTCGACGGCATCGGCCCGCGGGCACGGACCGGGTCAGGTTTTTTCTTGGGCGGGAGGCCGAAGACGTCGCCGTGGAGGCCGTGGAGTTGGCCGTCAAACACGAGGGAATCGAGGAGGCCGAGGAGCGCCCGCCGTCGCCCGGGGGGGACGCCGAGTTGCTCGGCGATTTCATGGAGGGAGAGCCCGCGCGGATATTCTTCGAGGAGGTCCAGTACGGCTTCGCGCGCAGGCAACGTCATGGAATCGGGTTACCACGTGCGTCGCCAAAAAAACGAGTAGACCGGCCCCGTGCCCCACGAAGCTACGGAAACTCCCCCTTCACGTGCCGGCGCGGTTCCGGCGATCGCCCTCCTCGCCGCGCTCGTCGGGGCGGCTGCCTCCTCGGCACTCCTTGCAGACTACACGCGACGTGCCGCCGTGTATTGCGCGGAAGATGGCGGCTGCGCGAAGGTGCGTGCCTGGGCGACGATGAGCGGGATTCCGTTCCCGGCGATCGGCGTCGGTGCCTTCGCCGCACTCGCCGTGCTCGCGCTGCTTCCTGGGAAAAAAGCACGGGTTGCTCACGCGATCGTCGCTTCACTCGGCGCGACGATCGCCCTCGTGCTCATCGGCCTCCAGGCCTTCTTTATTCATGCATTTTGCACCTACTGCCTGGTGGTCGACGTCGTCGCTGTCGCCCTCGGACCGCTCGCCGTCGTCCGCGCCTGGCAGGGGAGTGACCTCGCCGCCGGCGGAATTGCGGGGCGCTTCCGCCGGGCCGCCCCCGCGCTGGTGGTGCTCTCCGCGGTCGGTCCCGTCGGTTTTGGCCTCGCGCGGCCGCCCCGCGCGCCGACGGTGATCCGGGAGCTTGAAGCGACGGCGCCGCAAAAATCGCTCGCGATTGTCGTCTTCACCGATTTTGAATGCCCCTATTGCCGGGCCCTCCACCCGAAGCTCGAAGCGGCGATCGCCCCCTACAGGGACCAGATCCGTGTATTCCGCATCGATAAGCCGCTGCGCATGCACCCCCACGCCCGCGATGCTGCCCGCGCCCACGTCTGCGTCGGCCGGCTTGCTCCGCAGGCGGACGTCGCTGAGCGCTTCGCCCACCGCCTGTTTGAGACGGAAGACAGCGCGCTCAATACGGTGAATCTGACGAGAGTTGCTGAGGAATTCGGTGTTCCCAGAACGGGATTCTCTGCCTGCCTCCTCGATGCCGCCACCGAGCAGACCCTCGCCGATCACGCCGCGCTCTTCACAAAAGCGGGCGGATTCGGGCTCCCGCTGCTGTTCGTAGGGCGCGTCCGCATCGAGGGGGATGCCGACGACGCCGACCTCGCGCGCACCGTCCGCGACGAGCTAGTCGTCGCCGGTGGCGACGCCACGAAACGGGCCGGTGGCGACGCGGCGAAACGGAACCCGACGACCGTGGTAGGGACGCCGTGATGGAGCGCCGCTGGCTTTTCGGAATCGGTCTTCTCGTCGCCGTGCCCCTCTTCGCGCCGGCCTTCGTCGGCTGCGCGGCGGTCGCCCCGAAAAACCGCGTCCTCGCCGACTGCGAAGATCGCTGCCATCGGGATGCCGCTGCAGTCTGCACGGAATCCGACTGCATCCGCGGGTGCCGCTTCTCCCTCGACCGGCTCGTCGAGCGGGAAGGGCCGAAGGTCGTCGCCTGCGTCGCCGCGCAAACGACCGCCGAAAAAGGCTGCGGAGACCGGGTATTTGCCGAGTGCGCCGCGAAAGTCGGCCCCTACGCCAACGGCGGCCCGCCGGCACCCCCTGCGTTTGCCGACCCCGACGACGACAGCGACGACCCCTAATCGGTCGGGCTTCGTAGGTACTATGCACGTTTTTTCTCGGGATTGAGGTCGCCTATGTCCTTCACTGTTTTTGACGACCGCCATCGGGAACTCAGCTTTTTCTCCGCGCC
>JAAFHJ010000718.1 GCA_013298325.1 Myxococcales bacterium
TCGATTCGCAGCCTAGCTGTCGCCGTGGATCGCCCCGCGACACGTCGCCAGGATCTTTGGACCGCCTGACTTTCTGCGAAGAGAGTCAGGTGTTTGTCGTTTGTGCGCCTGAATTCCGCGTCACAGGCGGCCCTACCAATGCCCCCGAAGCAGCCGTCTGCGAAGCGGGGCCAGCATTTGTATGCTTGTGCGTTTGAACGGCTATCGATGGGCGAAGACCTTTGCCGCGAACGGAAGCAGGGCCGTCTCCACTTCTTTGGAGCCGTTGACGGAAAACCGCGGCCGCGGTGCGAACGTCACCTGCAGGTCGTCCCCGGATTCCGCGCGCATGGCGACCAGCGAATGCGGGAAGGGGTCGTCCTCGGTGGCGGCCCAGACGACAAGGGACGTCCCGGCGAGCGGCCGTCCCGGGTTCCGTAGGAGGATGAGGCCCGTCGTGCGCGGATACCAGGCGAACGCCCCCGCATAGAGTTCGGGCAGCAGCATTTGGTGCTGGATCGCCACCGCCGCCCCTTGCCCTTGGCCGGCGATCAGCCACCCGCGAGGGGCCGCCGTGATGCCCGGCGTATTAAGTTCGTGAAGCAATTTGCGAATATGCCGGTCGTCAATGAACGGGTTCTCCGTCCAGCGCCACGCCCCAGCGCCGTCCATGATCGGGCCGGGGACGGCAACAACGACCACGTCGAGGGCGTCGGCCAGCGCCTGCGCGAAGGTCGGCACGCGGCCGTCGTCACCGGCATCGTGGAGCCAGAGGAGGGCCGGCTTCGGCGCCGTGCTGGTGGTCGATTTGGGGATCGCGGCGCGGGCGTTCTGCTTGGAAAAGGGGGATTCGTGGCGGCGGACCGCGATGATGTCGGCGGCGGCGACCGGCCATTCCGGGGCGTGGAGAAGGCGGTAAATCGTTTCGTCATCGAGGGCGTCGAGGCGAAACGCGTGGCGGCGGACCGCATCGGTCACCTGGGGGAGGAGCTTTTCGAGGGGCATTCCGCGGAACGCGAGCCGGTGGCCGACGGGGTCGCTCATCGGACGTTCGCGGTCTTTCGGCGGCGGAAACGGCGGCGGGGGGAGCGGCGTCGTCAGCCAGCGACGCGCGCCAAACGCCGCTTCGTAGGTCTCCTCCAGGGCGAGCAGTTCGTCTTCGCCCGCTCGCGCGGGTCGCGGAACAAGGGCTGAGTCTTTTTCCGTTTTCGTGGAGAGGGCGACCGTCCGCCCGTCGAGGGTTTCGATGAGCACGGCACGCCGTTCGGCCCGTCGTGACCCGGCAACCTCGGGGCGAAGGATCTCCTGACGGTTCTCGGCGATGCCGACGACCATGCGCGCAAGATCGTCAAAATCAAAGGCAAAGGGCGCCTCTGCCGTCGCCGGGACCGCCGACGGCGCCCACCGGCTCGGGAGGATCGGGAGCGGTCGCTTGCCCTCGACCCACGCGCCTGGGGCCGGTTCTGGCGTCTTTTCCGTGGGCGGCGTCGTCCGGCGAATTTCGTCGCCCCATAGGCAGATGCGCTGCGCGGAGAACTGAATCTCGCCGCCGTCGACGACGACCCGGTGGACGTCGGAGCCGTGCTCGCCGCTACCCGCGGGAAATCGGCAGGCCGGCGCTGCCCGCACCCACGCCAACGGGGGCTTCGCCGCCGGGGCCGCGCTCGCCGCCAGCGATGGAACCGGCACCACCGAGGCTTCCGACGCAACCGGAGCCACCGAAGCGCCGCCAGGCACCGAACCGCCGCACGCAATCAGCACAGAAAGAACCGACCACCGAGAAAGCATCAACGATTTCACGCGGGCGTTCTACGCGATTGGGCCATCTCTGGGGATACTTACGTGCTTTCGGAACGATCCCGCCGGACGCGTTGACCGCCACGAACGCCGACGGCGGTCGCCTGCGCCAAAAGTGCCCCGAGACCGGCCAAGAGACCCACCGCGACCGTCATTCGGCCAAGAAGGGGCACGCGCCGGTGTTCTGGAAGGTGACCGCGTAGCTGCCGTAGGTGTTGGCGACGACCTCGTCGGCGATGCGGACGCCGACCGGGGCATCGACGAGCCATTCATCGGAGCGAGGCCACCCAGAGGGGACGATCGTCTCGCCGCCGTCGGGCCGCCGCGCGACGACGTCGCCGAGGACGAAGCGCAACGGCACGTAACCGGGCGGGAGGGGCAGGGGGGCGCTTTCGCCTTCCGCGAAGAGCTCGGGACCGGCGCCGCGGTCGGCGACGAACTCGCGGGAATCCTCGGCGACCGCGATCGGCGTGCCGAGCTCGGTTTCGATGGGCGAAAGGGTGACGCCGTCGTGGTCGCAGGTGGCGAAGCTCCAGCGCCCGTTGCCGCGTGGGGCGACCGTATGCCCGAAATGGACCGCGTCGCGGCCGACCGGCACGTCGCTGATCGGGATCGCCGGCTTCCCGTCGCCGGGGAAGCACCAGGTGTGGCCGCTGTCGTCGAGGAGGAGCCGCGCAAAGCCGCGCGTGCTGCCGGCGATCACGCGGAGCGGCCGGTCGTTGACGATGGCCGGAGTGGCGGTTCCCAGCGTACTTCCATCG
>JAAFHJ010000719.1 GCA_013298325.1 Myxococcales bacterium
TCGTTGTCGAGTAAGCTGTTGATTTCCTTTCGCCCCGACGACGACGCCCTCCTGGCACGCCTCGAAGAAGAGGTCGCCGCTGGCCATTTTTGGCGGGCGGTGAGCACGCCTGATTTCCCCCAACCCCCAAGACTTGCCGGTATTTTTGCCGCCCTCGGCGTGGAACGGAGCGAAGCGATCGCGGCGGTGGAGGCGGGGCGTACCGAAAGTTTCCTGGCGCGGCTCGTCGATGGTGCCTCGACCGGCACCCTGCCAGCGGCGGCGATTCACGCCGCGGCAGTCCTCTTTGAGCGTCTCGCGCCCCTCCCCCGTTTCGCGGGGACCGACCGGGGGCGCGCGCTTGAGCTTGCGTCGCTCCGGGCCTGGTGTCGCCTCACCGAAAAACCCGATTTGCTTCGGGGGATCGCTGAAGCGGCCGCCGGCGAAGATGCTGCAAAAATCGACCTCGAAATCCTCATTCAAGACCTCCCGTTCCATACTCTGGAGGCGATTGAAAAACGTGCATTAATCGGAGCGCGCGAGCGAACTGCCGCATCGAGGAGTGCCCTTCAACTTCTTGGAACGGCAGCCTCCCTCGAGAACAATCGCTACGGCCGACGGGCAAAAATCGCCATTGACCGCATCCTCGACGAAGCGACAGCGGCGCCGCTGGAAGCGATTCACGAGGCAAAAGCCCAAGAAAGTGATAAACTTGCGGAAGACGCGTTGATGGCGCTGGCCGCCGTCTGGCAATGGGCAGACCGTCCGCTCGTCCTTGAAACACAAACACTTGAAATGGCAGATCACTTCCTATGGGCCTGGAACAAGGCCGATGGAAAGGGGCCGCTCAAAGAGCGAACCATGCGCAACCTTGCACCGCTCGTGGACTCGCTTGCGACGCGAATCGAGCGCGATTCTACCGAGATGTTCGCGTGGTCGGCCCTGTGCGCTCAGTCACTTATCTTTCTGTCGGACGACCTGCTCACACAGGGGGATCGCGTCGCCGCGGCGGAGCGCGCCGTTCGCGTCTGCCCGACCCATCGGAACGCACGCTCCCGGCTCGCCTTCCACCGCGCCGACGCCGCGCTCACGCGCATCGCGCGAAACACCCGAGACGGGCTGGAGGAGGCCGATCGGCTACTCGCCGACGGGGAACGCCTCTTCCCCGCCTCGCCGACGGTACGCAACGCCCGCGAGCGGTGGGAAGCGGCGGCGCTTCGGCTGGGGGTTTCGCGAAAGACACCGACCTAGCGCGAATTCGGTCGCGGGCGGCTGCGCCGGCACAAGCCGCGAGACGGCCGGAGCGATCGGCTCTACCCTCCCCGCCTGCGTGAACCCTTTTGACGCCTTTGGCATCGACCCGACGCTCGGCCCCGCGGCGATCACCGCCTATTTCCGCGGCCGCATGGAAGTGGCGCGCGACGACGATGAGCGGAACGCCCTTCGAAATGCCTGGGAGGCGCTCGTCGGCCACCCGCGGGATCGCGTGATTCACGCGCTCCGCGCGATGCCTCCGCGGGGCGCTACGCCGGGGAAACCGCCGCCGCGCAAACGGGCTGTACGCCCAGAAGTCTCCGTAGAAGCGGAAGATTTCGTCGTCCTCCCAGCGATCGGCGATGGCCTCGGTGCCGATCTCGCCCTTTCCGACAATCCCTTCGAAGACCCGCTGCTCGCCGGCGCCCGATGACCGGGGCGTCGCGAGAGAGGGCGGCCCATCAAGGCAGCGCCCGCTTCCACTTCGGCATTCATGTATTCTGCAGTTAACTTGGAACCATCGACCGCGTCACCGTGTAGGGGAGCCTCATGATCTTCGATAGAGCCGTTGGCATCGATCTCGGGACGACGAACTCGGAGGCTGCGTGGCTGCCGCCGTCCGAACGCGAGATTGTACTCTACAAGGATCGTTTCGGGCGCCGGACCTTCGCGTCGGCGGTCGCGTGGGACGAGAAGGAGCAACGCTTCGTCGTCGGCCACCCTGCCCGTGCGCGACGAACCGCGGAAGAGCCGCCGGTCGAGTCGATCAAACGGAAGATGGGGCAGCGTACGAAGGTCCCTTGCGGCCCCCACATGCTCACGCCGGAGGAAATCTCCGCGAAAATCCTCGCGAGCCTCGTCGAGGCGCTCCGCGAGCAGCTTGCCTCAGGTGATGGCGGCCCCGGGACGCTCCCGCTCACGCGCGCGGTGATTACCGTCCCTGCTTACTTTGATGCGCCGCAGGTCGAGGCGACGCGAAAAGCAGGAGAAATCGCCGGCTTGGAGGTCATCGGTATTCTGCAGGAGCCGACGGCCGCTGCCATTTATCAAACCTGGAAACATCCCGAAATCAGTGGCGACAGGACCTTTCTCGTCTACGACCTTGGCGGTGGGACGTTCGACGTTTCGATCCTCCGTAGCCTCGGCGGCGAATACCAAGTCGTCGCCCTCGACGGAGACAATTTCCTGGGCGGCGACGACCTCGACCGCGCCTTTGCCGAGCACCTTCGGAAGCAGCTTGTTGCGCAAGGCTTTGCCCTTGATCTGGCGCCGAGCACCGATCTCCATGATCGCGTTCGCTTT
>JAAFHJ010000720.1 GCA_013298325.1 Myxococcales bacterium
GGATGTCTTTCTCTTTGGCGGCGACGAGGGTATCGACGCCCTTCGTCCCCTCGGAGATCGCGTCTTCGACCTTCTTCTTCGTGCGATCAATGTCGTCCTTGGACGCGTCGCCACCGTCGTCCATGTCCTTCAGCAAGTCCATCGCTTCGTGACGGGCCTTGCGGACGGCGACCTTGCATTCTTCGCCGTATTTCTTTGCAATTTTGACGAACTCTTTCCGGCGCTCCTCGGTGAGCGGCGGGAGCGGAATGCGAATGAGATCGCCATCGGTCTGCGGATTGAGGCCGAGTTCCGACTCGCGGAGTGCCTTCTCAATCGCCTTGATCTGCGTGCGATCAAAAGGCTTTACGGTGATCAAACGCGCCTCGGGAACGTTGACGTTTGCCATCTGGGAAAGCGCCGTCTTCGTGCCGTAGTAGTCGACGCGAATACCCGCGAGCAAATCCGGGCTCGCGCGCCCGGCACGCAGTTTCGCGAGATCCCGCTTGAGCGCCTCGTGCGCTTTGCCGACACCGGCGACCAGGTCCTTCAGCACATCGTCGAGCATGCTCATCGGGTCGTTCTCCTTAAGGGCCACCGCGCCGGTGCTTCCGCGCAATAAACGGCAGCGGACCCACGCACGTCGGGGAATTGCCGCTCTACGAGAAAACGATGCCCGGGGGAAGCACTTGAAGTGCGCCCCGGGCAGTGTCGGCTCCCACGAAGATGCTTAACTAGCTATTTTTGCTGAACGAAAGAGACGGGAATCCGAACCGTCGACCCGGCATCTCCCGGCGCGCCAAAGGTGACCCGGCGAAGCGCCGCCTGCAGACAAGAGAGCACTTTCGGCGAGAGCCCCGCCACCCCTTCCGGCGTGCTCGACGCGACATCACCGTTCGGAGCGATTTTGGCGGCCAGCGTGACTTTTCCGGTCATCGTCGGGTCGTCGCGAAGGCCATCCTGGTAACATTTTCGGAAGCGTGGGCGGAGCGTGGCGACGGTCCCCTCGACGCCCGGGACCGGCATCGTGGTCGTCGCCGGGGAGAGCCCAACAGTCACCGGGGTGGGGCCTGCGGTCGCAGTCTCACGGCCTGCGCGCTCTGTTCCGTCGGTGGCGTGGGTGTCGCCGCCCGGGAGACCGGAATGGCCCGGATTTGTCGTCAGCGGCCCTCGGTTCCCTGCGAGTCGAATCCCATCACTCCCCGCGGTCGCGCCGGCACTTTCTTTCGCGAGATCGGCGAGATCGACTGCGGGAATTTCGGAACGGCGAAGCGCCCCCTCAATCGCCGAAGGGCCGTTTAGCGCCCCGATCGTCGCCAGTTCGAGGGCATCGGCGCGGGCCGCGAGGGTAGCCGCATCCCGAGCCCCCATCGCCGCTCCCGGTGCCCCAGGTGCGCTCTTCGATGCGCTCGCCGATGCGACTGTTTTTGTTTCTGTTTTTCCAACTTCATGCCGTGGAATTTCGGAGGGCGCTGGCAGCGTCGGTGCTTCTGGCGCCGGCGGTACCGGGATCGCGCGAACCATATCCACGAGTCCAGCGACCGTCGCTTCCTGCCACGGGGCGTCGAGCCAGTCCGAGTAAAGGGCGCCGACAACGCCGAAATGGCCTAAAAAGCTGAGCGCGGCGATCACGAGCAGGGGCCAATCAACGCCGACACCGGCGCCGAGCACCGTCGACGGAAGGCTCGGACGCGAGGCCGGCGCACGGACGATAAAGTGGAACAGAATCTTGAGATCGCCGACAAGCAGCTGACCGCGGGCGCTCTCGGAGATGGCGATGTCCTGAAGGCCACGTGCATCGACGGGGGTCGACAACGCAGCGACATCGACAATTCCGGTCTCGAGGGCGAGCCTCCCGCGGACCACCTTCGATAGGCGAAGAATGTAGCCGTGGTCGGTCGCTTCAAAGAGAGTTAGCGAGCGCTGGTCCTGACTCCGGGAGTCAGGCGCATAGCCGTCGATCACCAGTGTATTCTTAGGGTCTGACCCTACCGTTACCGAGGCACCTCGGGCGACGACAACCTCCTGGAGCGCTACGTTTCCCCGATAGACGGCGATGTGGAGTGCACGTGGCCCTTGCGCAGTGGCCGCTTTCATCACGGCGGTCATCGCCCCCACTCGAGTCGACGGGCGCGCAGAAGAGACGATTGAACTCGCGTGGTGCATGAGTCCCCCGGAACTGGAAAGATCGGGGCCTGCGCTTTCGCGCGAAGGCCGATTGAAAAGACGTGAAGTGCCCCGACCCGGCCCCCTTCCAAAAGTTCCCAAATTCGCCCGACCGTCCCTAAAAACGGCCCGTCGCGACTCCGAAGTGAAACCATTGCCTTGCAAGCGACGTCGCGGTTTGCGAAGGTCGGCGCCCATGGCCGCCCAAAAGTCCGCGAAGAAGAGCGCCCCCGTCACCGCGAAGCAGGCGGCGCCCGCGAAAAAGGCTGCTCCGGCGCCCGCCAAGAAAGCGGACGCCCCGGCCCCGGCGAAGAAAGCAGAGGCGCCCGCCAAAAAAGCGGCTGCTCCGGCCCCCGCGCCTGCCAAAAAAGCGGCGGCTCCGGCCC
>JAAFHJ010000721.1 GCA_013298325.1 Myxococcales bacterium
CTGGGCGGCGATCTCCGCCGGCTCCGGGAGGTCGGCGTGGTCGGTGACGCTGTCGTCCTTGAGCCAGGAGATGTCCAAGTTGTCGCCGCGCTTCGCAATCTCCTCGCGGCTGAAGAGGCGGAACCGCCCCTGCTCCCCTTCGTCGGTGCGCCGGCTCAATCCGTGAGGATCTTCCCCGAAGGCCTTTTCAAAGGGCTCAAAGTGGGCCCGGGTAAGCGGCGTCCGCTTGCCGAACGACGGCATGTTCGTCCGCAAATCGTAGAACCAGACCCCCTTCGTCCCCCCTTTCTCCCCGTTCTGACGGGTAAAGAAGAGCACGTTCGTCTTCACCCCTTGGGCGTAGAAGATGCCGGTCGGCAGGCGGAGGATGGTGTGCAGGTTGCACTTATCCATGAGGTCGGCGCGGACCTTCTGGCCGACCCCTTCCTCGAAGAGGACGTTGTCCGGGAGGACGACCGCCGCGCGCCCAGAGGCCTTCAACCCCCGGTAAATATTCTGGAGGAAGGCGAGCTGCTTGTTGCTCGTCACGAAGGTGAGATCGTCACGGCTCGGCCCCCCGCCGCCCTTTTTGGTCCCGAAGGGGGGATTGGCGAGGATGATGTCGGCCTTCGGGAGCTGGGCGCCGCTCGGGCCGAGGGCATCGGCGAGGAGGATGTCCCCTTCGATCCCGTGGAGCATCGCGTTCATCAGCGCGAGGCGCTGGACGTCGGGGACGAGCTCGACGCCGTAGAAGGCCTGTCGCTTTTGAAAAAGCTGGAGCTGTTCCGAGAGATTAAAGAGATCGTCGGTCGACTGTTTGACGAAGCGATCGGCGACGATCAAGAAGCCGGCGGTCCCAACGGCCGGGTCCTGGACCGACTCGCCCGCCTTCGGCTGCACGCACGCGACGATGCTCTCGATGAGCGGGCGCGGCGTAAAGTACTGGCCGGCGCCGCTCTTCGTCTCCTCGGCGTTCTTCTCGAGGAGCCCTTCGTAGAGGTCGCCAAGCCCCTCCGACTTCGCCGAAAACCAATCGAGGCCATCGATCGCCTCCACGAGCGTCCGCAGGTTCTTCGGCTGGCGCATGCTCGTCCCCGCGTTCGCGAAGATCGCCTGCACACGCCCCGAACCGCGGCTCGAGAGTTCGACGAGGAGCCGCCGGTAGAAGTCGAGGAGCTCGACGCCATCGCGGGTCTCCAGCGCATCCCAGCGATACTCCTCCGGGATCTCGCCGTCGCGCCCCGTCTCCTTCGCCATCTTCAAGAAGAGCAGGTAGGTCAGCTCGGTCACGTACTGGTGGTAGGTGATCCCGTCGTCGCGGAGGACGTGGCACAAATTCCAGAGCTTCTGGACGATGTCCTGCGTCGTCCGCTTCCCCTCCCCGCTGCGAGGCGCGACCTTCGCCGCCACCGCCCCATTCGCGGTCGCACCGACGGTGCCCTCTTCGGGAAAGGGGAGCTGGGGACCGGTTTTGGAGCGCGAGGATGCCATACCGCGCGGAACCTACCGCAAAACGGAGGTGTTCGGAGTGCTCGGTCGCTCCCCGAATTCACGCTGGCTGTCGGAGCGAATTCGCGAGAGAGTTTCGGCGGATGCCTGTCCCGACCTACGACCGCTTCATCGAACCTGTGCTGCGCTACCTCGCGACAAAGCCGGACGGCGTGAAAGCGGCAGACGCGCAGGACGCCGCCGCCAAACGCCTCGGGCTCTCCGACGAGGACCGGCAGGAGCGTCTTCCGAGCGGCCAACAGGCGATTTACAAAAATCGCGCGGGGTGGGCCCACGACCGCCTCAAGCGCATCGGTTACTCGGAGAGCGTACGGCGTGGCTGGTGGCAGCTCACCGCCGCCGGCATGAGCTTCGCACAGGCCCACCCGCAGCCGCTCTCCGACGAGGAGGTTGTTCGCATCGCGGCGACGTTCCGCGACAGCAAGGTCTCAGAACCGCAGGACCTCGCGCTCACGCCCGTCGCCCCGGAAGGGATCACGGAGAGCCCCGACGACCGCTTGAACCAGGCCTATTCGGAGCTTCGGCGTGCGGTCGCGGACGAACTCCTCGACCTCCTCGGTCGCGTGTCCCCCACCTACTTCGAGTCCATCGTCCTCGATCTGCTCCATCGGATGGGCTACGGCGCCACCCGCGACGACCTCAAGCGCGTCGGCTCGTCGGGCGATGCTGGAATCGACGGGATCATCTCCCTCGACAAGCTCGGCCTCGAGAAGGTCTACGTCCAGGCAAAGCGTTGGCAAGGCACCGTCGGCCGCCCCGATGTCCAAGGCTTCTACGGTGCGCTCGCCGGGCAACGCGCCAAGAAGGGCGTGTTCATCACAACGTCGACCTACTCGCCGCAAGCGGTTGATTTTGTGCGCACCGTCGAAGGGATCGTCCTCATCGACGGGAAGCGCCTCGCCGACCTCATGATCGACCATGAGATCGGCGTTTCGATGACCCGAACGATCCGCATCCCAAAGATCGACAGCGATTACTTCGAGGGCGAAGCCGGTTGATCGAGCGCCTCAGTCGAAGGCGAGCGACCGCGAGGCCCCCATC
>JAAFHJ010000722.1 GCA_013298325.1 Myxococcales bacterium
CGCGTAGGGGACTAGCTTTTCGCTGGAAATGCGTGCGTCGGCGCTCATGCGTCACCTGCCTTCGGCGCTGCCTCTTTCGGCGGCGGGGCTTTCAATTCCAAGTTGGAGAGATGGAGAATCAACCGATACGCTTCGTTCCCGGTGGGGCCGCTGATGCGCCCTTCAAGGAAGCCGCGGTAGGGGGCGCCGTTCGTCGTGAAAATAAGCGGTTGTTGCCCCTTCGGCCCCGTCCCTACAAGCAGAAGCTTCTTCTCAGCAGCGAGCGTCTTCGCCATATCCTGAAGGAATTCGAAGGTGAGGCCGTTGACATGCCGCATTTGAAGCGCGCGCGTGAAGACAAACTTCCGCACCGCTTCCTCCACGGGAACGAGGCGGCCGGTCCAGACGATCGGGGCACTGTCTTCGCCGACGTTGGCCTCTACATCGACGAATTCCGCACGCGACTTTTCGTTGCCGTCTGGCCCACGAACGACCTGGATGAGGCGCGCCGCCGTCAGCACTGTCCCGTTCGGACGGACGTACACCCGCGTCGCATCGCCGAGGGCGCGACCGACGAAAGGGAGGGGAATTTCGGGATCTCCGTCGACAAGCGCCTTCGCGATCGCCTCCGCGGAGCCGTGGGTCTTTGCAAGGGCGTCGTAGTTGGTGGCGTCGGTCCCGCGGATGACGCGCTCCATATGTGCCGGCTTGCCGGTCGCGTCGACCATCTTCGTTGCCGGCGGCTTCTTGGGATACTCGGCGGAAACTTGCGCATCGCGCTTCTTCCCGTCCATCAAAGGGATCAAACGAGCCATGCTGGACCTTCAGTTCTTTTCTTGAATTTGAGGCATCAAAAAGGATTCGCTCAAGATCTCCGGCGCTCTCGCGCGGTCTCAGCGAAAGGCTCAGATCATGCTGAAATCCAGATCATCGTCGCTTTCTTCTTCGACGGTCGTTTCCATGACCGTCTCGCGGGCGAGGAATTCGAACTGGGTCGGCTGGGCGACGAGCGCGAAATAGCCTTCGGCATTTTTTAGAAGAAATGCGGGCGCATCTGCGTAGTCTTCGCGCCAATTGAAGCGCGTTTCAAAGATGGCTCCCGCCGCCAGCTTTTCGGCGAGGGCAACCCCGACTTCGTCGGCTGAGAGCGAATAGACCGACGTGACAATGTGGTCGAGGATGCGATCGGCGGCGACCTCTGCGACCGGTTGCGCGACGCCAAGCGTTGACGGGCACAGCGGAAGTTGGGCACCTGCGGCGTCAACGGCGACGAGATCGCCGCGCTCGACGACATCGAAGGCGTCGTCGGTATAGAGATAGGCGGCGCCGCCCGAGGGCACGATCGCAACGCCATCGCTGGTGAGGTAGGCCGGGGAGCAGGAGTTCCCCTCCTCATCGACGACGATGCGGTCCTTCCGTCCGTAGAGCTTTTCGCGGTCGACTTTCGTCAGGCCAAATGCGCTCTCTTCCTCGCCAAATCGCACGACAAGTCCACGGGCCATCGAGCATCTCCAGGGGGGCGGTTGCTGGGTCTTTCCGGCGCGCGGCCGGGTCTGCGCGCGGCACTGTACCCTCGCCGCGCGCCGACCGCGCGGATTCGTGACCAAAAAAAACGGCCGCACCCGCGCGGGGTACGGCCGTGGTGGCTCGGCAAGAATCAGAGCTTCACGATGCGCGCGGTGAACAGGACCATCCCCGTCGGTACGTCGCGAATGACGACGTAGAAGGGGCGATCAAACGTCATAGTCTTCGGCGGGTCCTGGATGGCGGTCGTGCCGTCGAGGGTCACTGCCGTCGCCGCCGCCGCCTCCGTCCCCTTTTCGGCCACATCAAGATATACCTTGTGCAGCACCTTGCCGATACGAAGCGTTTCCTGGGCAATCGCAGGATCGGCGATGCCTGAGAAGTCTGCGCCGCCGCTAAATGCAACGCCGAGTCCGAGAGTTCCGAGCGGCTCCGCGAGGGAGAGTGCCGCCGCGTCCGAATGAATCCGCGGGAGCCTCAAGGATACCTGTGTCGCCGTTGTCGACCTGCTCAATACATCGAGTTCTCCGGCATCAAAGGTCGAATCAAAGTTTGCGAGGTCGGCGCGCGGGAGGATCGCCGTCAATGCCAATTTCCCACCATCGTAGGGGAGGGTGACCGCCTCTGCATGCCCGTCGGCCGCGTAGGCAAGGGACCCCTCCCGGTGCATCATCTTCACGGTGGTGGCGCCCAATTCACCATGAAATGTCGCGTCCTCCGTCAGCGACGCTTCAAAGGGGGTCGCCCAGGCGGCGTTCATGTAGACCGTGTTCACGAGCACCGCGCGCGTCACCGTGCTGATGCTGCCGAGCGGAAGGAGGTCCTTGATCTTCTGCTCGGTTTTTGCGGCGACGAAGTCGTTTATGCGGCCGCGCTCCCCCTCTGGATCGCTGCGGAAGTTCGCCAACTTAATCCCGGCACCATAATTGCGGGCGAGCAGGTCCAAGTACGTCGTCTTGAACGGGTAGCCCTTTTGCGCAAATAGGGCATTGTTGACCGCAAATTTTAGCGGAGTTCCGTC
>JAAFHJ010000731.1 GCA_013298325.1 Myxococcales bacterium
TCGTTCCGACCGACTCACGGTTTTCGCCCAGCGCCGTGCGCCACAGAACAGCGCCGGTCGTTTGATCCAGCGCGACAACGACATGAACGGCCTGGGGGACCGCAAAGAAGCCGGTGCCGCTCGTGACGGCGTCGACCCCGAAGGCGAACACCGTCCCCCGTTCAAGAAGGACGCGAACGAGCGCGAATTCGTGGCCGGGCAGTGCGCTGGCGCTCGAGGCCCCGGCGAAACTGTGCTCCCAGAGGACGGCGCCACTGCGCGGATCGCAAGCTTTTACGCGGCCGTAGCCCCCGAAGAGGACGAGCGGAGGGGCGGCGGTTCGGTAGGTCACGGGGCGACGTTCGCCGCGTCCTCGCCGCCCGTCAAGTCGTCATCGGTCTGCGCCGGCAAGGTGAAGTCCGTCGCGGGAACACGCGTCACCAGCGCCGCACGCCATCGACCATATTCGCTCGATGGGCACTTCCAGAGGCGCCGGTGGACGACGGGCCCGCTGGCTGAATCTCCAAGCGTTCCTGGCCATTGGGGGCGAGCACCGCCCCGATGGGCGGATCGACGTTCGCGCAAGCGGGCAGCCGCGCGGCGTGCACGGCGCCGTAGCGGAAGTGCCCCATTCGATCAAAGTCGATGAATTCAGACGCGATTTTCCGATCATCCGCGCAGGAGTATCGGCCCGTCGTGGCATCGATGACGGCGCGCGACCCACCGCACCCCTTTTGCAGCGTGTTGTCGTCGATCCAGGCGCTGTTCAACGCTCGGTCCATCGGAAAGTCGCACGGAAATGCATACTTGCGAAACGTCGCTTGTGGCGGCGTGGCGGTATCGAGTTCCACGAGAAGCGCATCATCTTTGCAGCGGATGAGCGCTCTGGTCTCGTTCGGCGAAGGGATAAACTCGGACGCATCGCACGGAAGCTTTAACGTTTGAAGGTCGCCAGTCTTAAGGTCCAGTCGCCGGTGAATGAGGTGCCCGTTGTCGTCGGAAACGGTGAAGAGACTTCGAGGGCCGCTCGCGAACCGGACGATTGAGAAGGGCGCTCCAAACCGAACCCCTCCGTTTCCCAAATCGAAGAGTCGGTAGCCGTCCGCGCCATCGACGAGCAATTTTTGCGTCGCGAGCAGATAGGCGGCGCGGAACTCCTTGGCAGCGCCGGGGACTTCGACGCGACGCCCGTCGGTGAAGACGACAAGGTTCGGCCCGTTTTCTGGGGGTTCGACGAACGCAAGTGCTCGTCCGCCCGGAACCGCCAGCGGTGGGGGCGCATTGCCGATTGGCGTTAAGCGGCTAGCGTTCCCCAGAGATGCAAAGGAGTTCGGGTCCTTGAGCGCATAGGTGCCCCCTCGGCGCACCGCGATCGCGCCGGCAGTGACGTCGACGCGGTCTCCCCGGTCGAGGGGGAGTTCGGCCACAACCGTCCCGGTCGCTTCGTCGAAACGGACGAATCGTGTCTCGGAGCGCGCATACATTCCGTTTTTCGTCCAATAGACCTGGCTCGCATCGTCCATCGGCGCGAAATGCGGCTCGGTCTCGGCCCTCGCGACTGCCGCGCTCGGAACGGCGACCCGCTCGTTGGGCGCGCTCGGCTCGGTGTATTTTGTCGGGACGGGCGCACACCCAATCAGCACGACCGCGACCGCAAAGGCTCTCATGGCTCAGCTCTGCCGCAAAAGCTGGGCGCGGGGAAGAAATTCTGGCCCCCCGGCCACGCAGCGCCGCCGCCAGGGCGTCAATGGCCAGTTTCGACCCGACCGCAACGTGCCCTGACTTCGCTCAGCGGAAAATCGAGGAGTTGCGCGATCACGCGCAGGAGCGTCGCAAAGGCTAAAGAAGGCGCACTCCTTCGAAAAGAAGTGCGCCGAGCGGCTCAGAACTGGGCGAAGTGGTAGCCGGCATAGAGGCCGAGTTGGAAGGAGTCTCCGAAATGACCGACATCGAGCGATTGAAGGCGCCCGCCGAAGTCAAATGCATCGAGCCGGTAGCCACCGCCGACGCTGAGGCCGAGGTTCACGTCGGTGTCGGAAGCTGAGCCGAGCCCGTCCACCTCGAAGCTCGAGTGGAGGATGTTGATGTCGAGGCCGCCACCGACGTAGGGGCCGTGGGTGAGCTTGTCGAAGGCGTAGCGGACGCCGCCCGACACCGGGACGTTCAGCAGGGAGAATCCGTCGCCCTTCGTGAAATACTTCGTGACGCCGAGCCCGCCGACGATCGCCACGTTCGGCGCCACGGTGATGTCTGCACCGACCTGGAGGCCGAGACCGAAGGAGCTACCGTCCGAAAAGTTGCCGATCGGAATTTGCGGCTGGACGTAGCCGCCGATCGAGGCGACCGGGTCGGCGTGGGCCTCCGTCGGCGCGAACAACGCGAGCGCGGAAGCAGCGGTGACGAACGAAAGAATCGGCAGAAATTTCATAAGGTTCCCTGGGCTGACGCGTTTGTCTCCGCGCGGCGACGCCAGAGCGGAGAACGCCTCCGACCC
>JAAFHJ010000723.1 GCA_013298325.1 Myxococcales bacterium
ATTACTTCAATCCCGTAGCGCTCCGCGTAGCGGGCGGTTGCGTACTTGTAGAGCTGTTCGACGCTCGACGAGTACTTCCCGCCCCGATCGTAGTTCGGCGTGAACTTGTGGGCGCGGTCGACACAGCGTCGGGTGACTTCGTAGAAGGTTCCGGGGAGGTACTGATGCGCGTAGGACATACGCGCCGCTCACCAGGCCTCATGCCAACTCAAATTCCGCGCAAATGGAGCGATTCACGGGCGGGGAGGGGGTGGCCCCGGCCGTTTTTGCCTGGCCTGGGCCAGGGGGGCTCACGCAACCGACCCCGTCCGTGTCTCTCGCGACGCCGCTCCTGCAAATTCACTTGCGGTCGCGAACGGACGGGCCCATGAGAGCATCCGCCCATGAAAACCGTCTTTGCCTTCGCTTTTCTTGCAGTTCTTGGCGGCTGCAGCGCCGACTCGGGCACGTCGACGCCGGCGCCGATGCCGGAGATTCGCTACTACGTCGGCACCTCGACGACGACCTCCCCCGACGGTTCGCGGGTCTTCGCCACCGACGAGGTCGCCGTAAAACGGACCGTCGACGCCGCCGGAAAACAGATCACGGAGCTCGTCGTCCACAAGGGGGAATCGTTCCCGACGACGTTGACCGAGCGGGGCGACACAAACGTCTTTGATGCCGACGACGGTGCCCATTCGTTTGCGGGGACGATCACCTTCCAAGGCACCCCCTGGTCCTGGAATTCCTGGGATTACGCCCTCACCCTCACCGCCGGAGGCACGCTCGCCGGCCACGGAGACCGCACCGAAGCGGCCATCACGACCGCGAAGGTGTACGCGGGGGCCAACGGCGTCGCGACCGCCCAAATCCGCGAGGATCTCAAAGCCGTAGACGCCGCGACCTACACGGCGAAAGTGGCTTTGTTGAATCCTTGAGGGCGATCAGGAGACCCGGTCACGGGCGGATTGCCGAGGTCTCCCTGACCGCCAACGGCACGTGACCGTCGCGCGCTGCCGGTGCGTCAACGCGGCCCTTCTTTGCTCGGTACGCGCACCGCGACGACGAAACCGCTCACCGCGAGGACGCCGATGGCCTGTACGAGGCAGGCGATCCCGATGTTCGTCGATATTCCGGAGACGACGAGCCTCAGGAGCGGCGGAAGGAAGATCGTCGTCACCAGGAGGGCGCCGTAGGGGCCGGCGATGTTCCCGATCTGTTTGCCTCCCGGCGCGACCCCCTGAAAGCTGCTCACGATCGCGAGTGCCAAGACGCCGGCGAGGACCACCGGGACGACCACGAACGGTACGATTCGGGCGATCGACCCGAGGACGAGCACGCCCCCCGCGAGCATCGCTTGCTTCTTCGGGGCGAGCTTTTGTTCCGGCGGGACGAGCAGAAGCATCCCGAAGACGATCGCCGCGCCGAGCACCGCGAGGGCGACGTTGCTCAACCGGGACAACCCCTCGCCGAGGGCGCCGATGACCATCGAGGGCATCATTTCGGAGAGCGTCCCCCAGACGACGATGATGGCCCCTACCGCTGCGCCGATACCCGTGAGCCGCGCTGTCCCGTTCATGCCGCGGTTCTAGACGTTGGAGACTGCACGCGCCACCCGTGGCGCAAATGGGCCCGCGATTGTCGTGTTTGGTTCGCTGTTCGGGGCAGCCGCGAAAATCGGGGGAAGGGCTCTCGACGCCCGAGCTCTTGAGGGGCGGGGGCAACCTGGATACCTTGCGCCAATGACCGACTGGAAACGGGAGTTTGTGCGCGTGTTTCCCCTCGCGGCGGCGCGGCTTGATGAGACGATGGCGGAGGCGGACGAAGAGACCGTTGAGGAGCTCCGAGAAATAGGCATTGAGCTCCCCGAGGAGCTCGTCCGGTTCTGCGCATGCCTTGACGACGGAGACGTCATCGACCTTGAGGCGATCGGGGGGCTAGGCAGCACCTCCACGACCTTTACGGCGTGCTTGAGGCGAACCACCCCGAGGAAGGGACCTTTGGGTCCCTCGTCGCGCAGGGGGAAGTCCCTGAAGGCGTGGTCCTCCTCGGCTACGGCCCCACTCAGCTTCTCTACGACCTCCGGGGGGCGCTCGGAGCTCCGGGCTCGTTTTGGTCGACGAACAGCATGCTCGTCGACGCCGAGAACGCCCGTTGCATCGCGCCGTCCTTTTGCGCGCTTCTCGAGGGCGCCACCCCCGTCGAAGGCTGACGCCCGGTTCGTCCGCTAGGGGCACCCGCGACGAAGGGGCGCGTCGAGCGGATCGGCCGGGTCGGCGAGCTCGGCGGCGATCGGACGGAAGGTCTCGCAGTCTTGGCCGGGCTTCGTCGCGTCGAGGATTGTGCGGAAGACCGTGCGGGCGGAGGTGCGATCCCCCTGCTGCATGTAGGCACCGACGACCCCAAGCCCCTTCCAGGGCGGGAAGGCCATCGCCAGCAGAAAGAGCCGGAAGTCACTGGCCTTTTTGTGCTTTACCCAGAGGTCCCCCAGGGCGAGGCTCGCCGCCACGGAGGTTTCTTTTGCCCCCCAGCCGCGCCGCGGTC
>JAAFHJ010000724.1 GCA_013298325.1 Myxococcales bacterium
GGCGCGCCCGCCGAAAATTCGGTTTGCGTCATCGGTCCACGTGCTCGATCCGCCCTTCTTTTGAGCGGCGTCGGAACCGAGACGGGAAAGGTCGTATTCCCAAGGATCCTTGAGGTATTTCGGGAGCACGAACCCCGCCCCGACAACGATAATCGCGGCGACTGCGATAAAAAGTCGCGGAGCTTTCGCGGTAATATTTGCAATAAAATCGACGAAGAGACCGTGCTTTTCCGCGGCCGGATCGGCGCCGACGTTGTGGGTCTGAGGCCCGAGACCGGGGACCTTCGAAAGCAGGCCATCGGCGAGATCAACCCCAAATTTCGCCTTCACGAACGCACCCATACGCTCATTGATGACGACCAGCGCCGGCACCACCGGGATGATTGAGAGCCAAACGAACAGCATTCCGATGAATCCGATGGTTCCGAACTGAGAGAACCCTCGGAAGCTCGTGACGGTCAGCGATCCGTACGCAATGCCGGCGACGAGAGCTCCCACGAGTTCAGCGCGAAATGCATTCCACACAGCGCCGCGTCGTGCTTCGGCCGCCGACATTCCTCGCGCGCGGAACTCAAGATAACGCCCGTACAGGACGATCGGATAGTTGATGCCATTTCCCAGAATGATCGCGCCAAGAAATGCGCCGGCAGTGTTCACATAGCCGAACGTAGCGGTCGCAAACGCGTACGCGGAAGAAACACCAATGAACGCAGGAAGAAAAACGACTCCGAGCGCAGAGATCCTTCGGAAATAGAAGACGATCCCGAGGAGGATCGCAGAAAAGGAGATCAGAACGGCACCCGCCGCCTCGCTGACAATCGACTTCTTCTCAGCGACCGCATTCGCGATATCGCCCCCGACTCCCACAACAATATCTTTGGGATAACGCTGTTCGGATACCGGGCGCGCTGCATCTTCACGCTTCAAACGGGCAACTTCGCCTTCGGTGAACGCGAACAGTTCATCGCCGAGCTTGTCTCCGAGAGAGGCGGTCGTCGCGACGATCCGCATCGCAAATTCATCGCCTTTCTCCGTCGCAAAATATCCGGTCGGGAAGTCGTCATACTTCTTGTAGCCAGCGTCCGACTTCGCTTCGAGGTCGGCGAGCGTCGTGTCGGCCTTGGGCGGAGAACCCGCCGTGGCGCCAGCGGGACCGCTTTCGGCAGGGGTATCGTCGCTCAAATCGTCGACAAGACCGGACTGCTTCGCAATTTTGTGATCGAGCTCTTCGTCGGCCTTTTCAAGGTCTTCCTGGGACGCGTATAGCCATCGATTGCGTTGGAAAAAGGCACGAAGGTCTTTCGTTCCCCCTTCGACGTAGGCGACCATCGGGCGTCCGCAGGCCGCTTTGCAGGTGGCGTCTGCGGCGCAGGCCGCTTGACAGGCGCGCTTCGTATCCCCCTCTTTCGCGACGGCGGCGGAGATATCGTCAATGAAGCGTTCATTGGCGGCGCGGACCGGCGACTTCACAACCACGTAGAGCGAAGCGCCACCGCCGACCCGGCCTTGCTGGTGAATAAAGGCCTGATACCCTTTGCTGTTCTTCGGAAGTAGATCGAGGAAGTCGGAGCGGATCTCCAAGTGCTTCGCAATGAATCCGTTGCCGACAATAAGGGCAATTGCGAGTCCGAGCACCACGAAGGGATACTCCGACGCGACGTCGACAACGCGCTCGACAAACCGGCGAAACGCCGTTTTCTCACCTGAGAGTTCGTCCATGATCATACCTCTCGGGGGAAGGGCTTGTTGGCCGCTCGGAACATCGCCGCCTCGAAGGCCTTTGCCTGTTGGGGGCCAAAACGCTCAAGGATCCGGGCACGTGCGCGTACTCCCTGCTTCTGGCGAAGGCTCGGGTCACGGAGGTAGCGCACCATTTCGCGGGCGAGGGCGGGGACATCCGGCGGCGTTCCGGGGACGAGCACACCCGTTTCGCCGTCGGCGAGCATTTCAGCGACGCCGCCGACGTCGAAGGCGATGACCGGAGTCGCCATGGCCATCCCCTCGATCACCGAAAGCGGGAGCGGGTCTGGGTAGACGCTTGGGACAACCGTCACGTCGAAATCGGCGAGGTAGGGGCGGACGTCGGCGCGGAAGCCTAGGAAATGAACGTGCTTTCCGAGTCCTCGTGCGGCGACGAGCGTGCGGCATTCGGCGAGGTGGTCGGGGCGGAGGTCTTCCGGAGTGTCTCCGACGACGACGAAGCGCACCTTTTCCCGTTCATCTTCGGTGAGTTCCGCGAGGGCCCGCTCCGCGCCGTGGATGAATTCGACGTAGCCCTTTCGTGGGAGGACGCGGCCGTGACTGCCGAAGATGACGACATCGCTGCCGAGTCCAAGTTCGTCGCGAAGGACCGGCTTAACGGCGTGACGCGCGTACTCGTCGGTGTCGAGAAGGTTATGAATAACCTCGGTTTTCGCGCTGAGCTGGGGGAACAAGGCCGCCGCCGGCTTCGACACGCAAACAATTCCGCCGACGGCCGGAAGGGCGGCGAGACGGTCATGGAGGAGCTCAACCGCCTT
>JAAFHJ010000726.1 GCA_013298325.1 Myxococcales bacterium
TCTACCTCGCCCTCGAACGGTGCGACCACCCCCTCGCGGCGATGCTCGGCACGCCGATGCAGGAGGGGCTGATTATTGAGCTCGCCCGGCAGACGCTCGCCGCCGTTCAGTTCCTCCACGACAACGACGTCGTCCACGACGACATCCACGCGGGGAACGTCCTCATCACGCACACCGATCGACCCCAGGTAAAGATCGCCGATTTTGGAATTAGTACCGAGCTTTACGGCATGGCCGCCGTACGGCCGAACGTCGTCCATCACGCGATCATGGCCCCCGAGATCCTCGCGAGCGGCTACACGTCCCGCCAATCGGACCTCTACCAAACGGGCCTCGTGATGTTCCACATGCTCGTCGGCAGCCCCGCCCTCGACACCTCGGCCCCCTACGAAGAGCTCGCCCGGCAGATCGCCGAGGGGACGCCCCGGATGCGCGCCGAAGCGATCCGAACGCCGCTCGGCCACGTCGTCGCCAAGATGCTCCGCCGCCGGGAGGCCTACCGGTTCGGCTCGGCCCGTGAAGTCTGGGCGGAGCTCCGCGAACTCGACGCCTGGAAACAGCGAAGCCTCTTCCCGGTTAAGTAGGAAGAAGCTTCGGGGAGTTGGGTCGGTTTCCCGCCCCCTTCACGCGCATTTGGCGCCTATTTGGCGACGGGGAGCGCGTCGACCGACATCGGTGCTGGCTCGGTCTTGGCCGGCGCCTTCCGATCGGCGCCACCGGCCGCTTTTGCCGGCGTATTGACCGCAGTCTCCGCCGAGGCCGACTTGCCGCTTCCGAGGCCGAGCCAGAGACCACCCGCGATCAAGACGGCGGCAGCGGCGAGCGCGACGACGAAGGCGGGGCTCCGCCGCTTCTGCACGTTCACGAGGCTCCCCTGAGGGCTGCGGAAGGAGTCGGGCTCGTAAGCCCCCTTCGAAACGTCCGATTCGTCGTCGTCGAAGACGAGCGCCGCCGTCTGCTGGCGGAGATCGGCCGACGAAGGCTGCGGCGGGGGGATCTCGGCGACCGGCGCCGGCTCCCGGGAGACGATTTCGAGGGCGGAGAGCACGTCCGACGCGTCGACCTCCATCGTTCCGTCGGCGTTGATCCGCACCCCTTCGATGCCGAGCGGCCGCTTCGTGCGGGCCGCATCAAACGGGTCGAGGGAGAGGGCCGCGTCGGTCACCGGCTCCATGACGATCGCGGTCGGCGCGACGGCATCCCCCTTCCCTTCCGCAATGATGCAGCGCGGATAGGGGCGGACGACAATGTCACCGACAAGGTCGCTGAGGAGCGCAAAGCGCGGAAGGGGCGATTCGTCCTTGGCCATCGGAGCCACAACCTCTTTGTTCCGTCCCGGCGGAGTACCGGATCCGAGAACGTCTCCCGGTTTCGTCGCAGGGCCGTCACAAAAACGACCCCGAAAACTTGACGCGCACTTTGCGCGAAATTCGCGCCGACGCAACGGGATCTTCGCATGATCGAAGGACTCAGGATCAACTTTGTGGGGCGGTCTCTTACCTTTCGGCGGGCGGAACGGCGTCGCGGGGCGTTTCCGGCGCCGGAGGCTCCCAAAGCGGCACATCGAGGACCGCTTGCCGGAGTGGCACAAGCCGCGCTTCTCGTGCGTTTTTGTTGTAAAATCCTGCCGAACGAACGGCGCCGTAGACGTTGGCCGCGTAAAAGATCCCGGCGATCGTCGCCGTGGTGATCGTGAGCGGGTACGGCCCTTGGCGATCGTGCTCGTAGCGGTAGGAGGCGAAGGTCGCCGTCGCGAACGCACCGACGAAGAGGAGCGCTTGCGCGCCGTCGACGGGATGGCCCGCGTACAACTGGCCGGAACCGGGCAAAATCGCCGAGAAAATCCCGGCAAGCACCGGACTCCGCGACGCCGTTTCATCGACGTGGGCCACCGTCGCCGCCCAACCGGCCACCTGCGCTTTTCGCCCGGCGGGGGCGTGGGCGGCCGCGGTCTTGAGGTGCTCTTGGGCAGCGTCCAGCTTCCCCGCGTCGAGAGCGCCGAGAAACTCGTAGGAGGCGGTCACAAAGGGATCGGCGCGACGCGCAGCAACCAGGTAGGGATCGGCGAGCGCGCGGCTGCGAAGCGCGAAGAAATTCGCCGCCAAAAAGAGGCTCGCCCGGTCGCGGACCGCCCCCTCCGGGTGGGCAAGGAGCCGCGCCGCCACCGGAAGGCTCGATCGCGGGCGATCCGAGCGCCGGTACCCTTCGGCGATGGCGAAGGTGAAGTTCGGTCGGTCGGCGTCGGAGGCGTAAAAGGCGAGCGCCTTGTACTCGCCAATCGCGCGAAAATAATCGTGTTCCCGAAAGAGCGACGCCGCAAAGCGCGGGTCGTGACCAAAGGCCGACGGCACAACCGGCGGTTCGTCGGCCGCCGCGAGGGCGGGCGCCACAAAGAGGGCCACGCCAAGTGCCAACGCGGGCGTCCGCGGGGACCGATGGCTAGGGCCCATCGTCGTCGAGGAGGAGGATCCCCGCCCCGTCCAGGTGGGTTGGGTAGCGGCCGTAGGCGGCGCCG
>JAAFHJ010000727.1 GCA_013298325.1 Myxococcales bacterium
CGCGCCCCCCTTCACGAAGTTGAACTCGACGTATTTCACGATCGAGTGGAACCAGTCCCCCCAGGTGAGGCGGTCGAGGAGCCCGAGCGCGAAGATCGGCGGCAGGAGCCCGAGGCAGGCGGTCGCGAGCGCCCGGAAGCGGCGGTGGACGAACATCGCGAGGAGCGGCAGGAGCGCCACCGGGCCGTTCGGGATGCGGAGCACGAGGGAGACGCCGACCAAAAGGCCGATGGCGAGCCCGGTGCGAGGGCCGTCGGCGGCGGCGCGGGGGCGTTCGAGGAGCTCGCTCGTCTTGGTGAAGGCGATCACCAGCAAAAAGAGGCTCGGGAGCTCGGTGAGCACGTGGGGCGCCCACCAGACGAGGGCCGGCCAGGTGGCGACCAGGATCGCGGCGAGGGGGCCGGCGAAGGTCTGCGCGGCGCTGTCGGCGGGGACGTTCGTCGCGCCGCGGAGGATCGCGGGGGCGGCGCGGCGCGCGTAGACGGCGGCGCTCAGGCCGGCGAGCGCCCAATGGACCAGGAAAAACCGGTGCTGGACGCCGCCGTCGTGGATGCCGAAGCCGTCGAGGGCCGCCATCCAGGCGCCGTGGTAGGCCGGCATGAACCAGTTCCGGAGGCCGTCGATGTACTCCCAGGCGCGGATCCCCTCGCCGGTCCAGTGCCAGTGGGCCGGCTCCAAATACTGAAAGAACTCATCGGGATGCTGGGAGACGTCCCCCAGCGCCTGCCGCACGCGGAGCACGGCACCGACGACGAGGCCGACCAGGACCAGGAGACGGCCATACGTGCTCGTCCGCCCGGAACCGCCAGCGGAGCCCCAGGGGGTCTTGGGCGTGTTCGGCGCGCTCATCTGCCGTGTGCCTCCAGCTCGTAGATCCGGAGCGGGGCGGCGCCGTTCTCTTTGCGGACCGCCGGGAAGCGGAAGCTTAGACGTCGCATGGTGGTGCAGCCGGGGAGCGGGGTGAGCTCGCCGTGGGTCGCCCCGTAGGACTTCGTTTCGCCGCTCGCAAGTACGCAGATCACCTGGAAAGATCCGCTGGCACGGTCCGAAATCACGCGGATCGCCTCGACATCGTGGCTCTCCGGGTAGATCAGCTCAAGGCGCGGTGCGACGTCGAGATCGTAGGGGGACCAGGGGAAGCCGAAATCGCGGTCGTCGATGGCGAAGAGCGGGTGTTCGCCGCGCTCGGCGTTGTTCGCGTAGGAGCTCGCCTCGAGGCGGAGCGCGTAGGTGTACGACGCAAGGTCGTGGGGTTCCGTCGAGTGGGGGCGCTGCCCGGCGAGGTCGATGGCGAAGGAGCCATCTTTGCGCGTCCACATCACGAGCCCCCAGAGCCAAACGCAGAACACAACAGCGCCGACCGCATAGAGCACCTGGGCTCCGCGCAGGAGAAAGGCTGGATGGGCGACGGGCGCTGCCATGGGGGAGGTTCTCCGATCCGGCGTCGCGCCGGGCGGAGACAAACACGGCGGCGCTCCTACCACGCGCATCGCAAAGACCGTTCGAGGAAGCGGCGGCTATTTGCACGGAGCCGCGTCCGTCCGCGTCCGTCCGCGAAGCGGGAGACGGCGCGGACTTCGATGCCAACGCGTCCGTCCGCGAAGCGGGAGACGGCGCGGAGTTCGATGCAAACGCATCGCGGGAGACGGCGCGGCGTTCGTAGAATGCGCATGGAGCCCCTGGGGCCCGGCGCCGCGAAAAGCGATCACCGGGGGGCAAAAGGGGCGAGATCGCGCCGCGAGCACCGTTGTCGGTCGTGGCAGCGGCGATCGGCGTCACGGGGCCTGGAAGAAGGCTCCAAACGTCGCCGCGGGATCCCAGGTGCCACCGGGGGTTCCATCGTCCTCGGACGGGTACTCGATGCGGCCACCGCGCCGCGCAAAGAGCGCAAGTTCGGCCCCGCACATCCGCAACGCCAGGAGCAGCGCTTGGAGCTCGTCCACGCCGCGGATCGCACGCGCCGGGGTGATCGGGTCGAGGTTGTACGAGCACTGGGCCTCGTCGTCGGAGACCGGTTCCGGTCGCGAAATGCGAATGCTGCCGGGGACCTGCGTCCCATCTGGCTCAACAAAGACCACGTTCGTCGTGGCCATCCACACGGGCTCGCTCATGCCGCGAGAGTACCGCCTCGGCGAAACCACTTGCGGTCAAGAATCGCGATGCAAGTGCCTTGGCGTGACCACTTGCGGTCAAAAATCGCAACGCGAAGTGCCTTGGCAGAAGTCTCGCTCACCGGTGGAGTAAATGTGGCGTCTCCCATGCATCCCAATGAATGCGAGTTGAGCGAACGTGGACGGGGGTTCCGATGACCGTCGATGAAGCGCTCAGCGCCGATCGTGCAGGGGATCTGAACCGGGCTGCATCTTGCTACGAGGATCTGCTCGCTGCCGGCGTTGCAGACCTTGATTCATTGCTGAACCTGGCGGTGTTGTATTGGCAAACTACGGACCCTGGGATCGCAGCAGCGCAGAAGCTTCCGCCAGAGTTCTTGGCAAAGGCTGGGGAGC
>JAAFHJ010000073.1 GCA_013298325.1 Myxococcales bacterium
AGGTCGGCGGCGATCGCGTCGAGCTTCCCCCCGAGGGCGGCGACCGGTTGGAGCTCCTTCGCGACCGCGGCAACCGCCGATTCAACGCTCGCAAGGCGCAAGATGTCGGTGCCGAGCCGTGCCACGGCCGTCTCCAGCGCGGCGACCCGCTCGACCCCTTTCCCGACGCTCGCCACCGCCGTCTCCAGCGCGACGACGCGCTCGACCCCTTTCCCAACGCTCGCCACCGACGCATCGACGGCGCTGAAGCGCTCGACCACACGTGCTTCGAGGCTGCTGGAAAGGTCTTTAAGTCCGCCAAGTTCGACGGCGAGGTCGGCAAGGCGGGCGACATGCCGCCCGGTGGCCTCTTTCGTCGCCGCCGTATCGGTGGCGAGCTCGCTGAACTGCGACGCCACACGCGCCAGTTCTTTGGCGAGCGACTCCTGCATATGCGCAAGGTCGACCTGCGTTTTTGCAAGAGCGCCGACGGCCCCTTCGAGGCCTTCGAAACGCATAGAAAGCGGGCTGAGCGCCCCCTCGAGCTTTCCAGTGATCCTCTCGACGAGGGCGTCGCCTACACGCCCAAGGAGCTTGCGTTCGAGGTCGACGAAGCCGTTCGAAACCGCCTTCTCCATCTGGGCTTCGACGTGATCAACGCGACGGAGCACCTGCCGTGAAGACGCAATAATTTCGGCGAGTTGTGTCTCCCGATTTCCTTCGCCACCGGCCGGCCGCGCGTCGGAACGGAGCGACGGTGAGGAGTCGGCCGGGCGCGAACTCGACCCTTCACGCGGAGCGGCCCGTCCTGCTTCCGCCGCCGTAGACGCGACGCCCGACGAGTATGCCGCGCGGGCGGCCACCTCCGTGTAGCGGTCGCCATTTGCGACCTTCGCGGCGGGCGCGTAGGACCGCGCTTCCATGCTGACGAGCGTCCCCCGTTCTGGCTCTGCCGTCGCGAGGACCGCCGCCACGGCAGAGCCAGAACGGGGGACCGCTTCGCTCGTGGCCGGGACATCGGTCTTTGCAGCGACTCTGGCCCCCGGCGCGTCCGGACGAACCGCCAGCGCGGGAGCATGCGCCATTCCGTCACTGATTTGACCGTAGAGGGTGTGGCCATCGAGGGCCGATTCCGTTCCCGCACGAATGTCGCCGGAAGAATCGCGAGCCTGATCCCGCACGTGCATCAAAACGTGTCGGATCATTTCGCGAAGCGTTTCGAAGACCCCCTCACCGCTCGCCGCCGATGCAGGCACGTGGGGGAGCGCGCCGACGCCAACGAACGAGAGCAGTTCGTCGATCGGCAGCGCAGTCGGAAGATCACGCTTGTTCAGCTGGACGACGATGGGGAGACTCTCGAGTTTGTGCTCGCGGAGATGTTCACGAAGGTCGTTGAGCACCTGAACGTTCCGTTCTAGCGCTCCAGACTGCGAGTCAAGCACCAGGATGACCCCATCTGCGCCGGCAAGAACCTTCTTTCTCGTCTCGGCATACTTGGCTTGACCTGGCACGGTAAATAGCTGAACTTTTACGTCGCATCCGTTGAACTTCCCAATTTGCATGGGGAGCCAATCAAAGAAGAGCGTCCGATCTCCATCGGTGTCCACACTCATCAGTTCGCCGCACTTACCGCCGACGGAAAGACGTTTAATCTGTTCGAGATTCGTAGTCTTTCCACTCAGGCCGGCGCCGTAGTAGACGACCTTCGTTTCGATCACGCGCTCCTTGATATTGAGGTGAGCCATCGAAAAGACCCGCTTTCTCGTGCAAAAGGCACGACATTCCGACTAGTTTTCGCAAGAGCGGACAGCTGCGCCCCCACACCAATGTGGCAGCGCGCCCCGACTCTCACACGTCTCTGTGCGCGACTCAGCCGCGCAACAAAATCATTATGCCTGAGGAACTAGGAGGCATTCTCTTCGACTTCGTCCATGAGACGTAGCGCCTCCATAATCAGACTCTGTGCACTTCTTTGAATGCGCCGTTCGGTTGCAGCTACGCCGCGCTGGTAGGAGAAGCGTCCCCGATCTGCACGCATTGCTTGAAAAAACGAAGTCTCCCCAGAGCTCGCCACTTCTACCGTCCCATCGAGGCGACGAACAATGGACGAAGCGTCCACAACGCGACCGCCTTCAAAGAAGATTTGAGCGGCCAGAATGTCACTCTCGACGACGAGTTCACCGGTCTCCGCGTTCTGCGCGAAGAGCTGGACGAGGTCGGCGAGGAGGCCATGGTGAATCTCGCCTTTCATCAGCACACGCGCGCCGGAGCCCGGTTCGCGGGGGCCGCTAGGTCGGGAGTCTTCCCCTTTCTTGCTGTCTGCGGCGCGGGCGATCGGCTCACGCAGGGTTCCGAGGTCATCGGCCGCGCGGACGCGTCGAGCCTCCTGGATGTTGCCGAGAAGACTATCGAGTTCGTCGTCCTGGGCCCCTCCAAAGCCGGCCAATATGGAGTCGGCCCAGGCGCCCCGATCCTGCTCGCTGGAGGTGTCGGGCGGCATCGTGACGCGCTCGACAACGAGCACGGCGAGGTCGTCGGAGGCGTTCGCAGGTTCAGCGGTCGGTCCGGGTCGTTCGACCCGCGACGCATGGCGGGCCGTAGCCGGCGGCTCGCTCGGGAGAGCCAGAGCAGTCGTATCGATGCGACGACTCCGATCGACGATGCACGCCTTGATTTCCGCGAGGGCGCGCTGAAGCCGGGGCAGGACATCCCCACGGTCGGAGGGACTGCCGATTTGCCCGGCGAGCGTGCGGACGGTCGCGGCGGCGTGGCGGAGATCTTCGCGCCCTGCCCGGCCGAGGACCCCTTCCAGCGCAGCGACACGCTCGAGCCAGACTGAAGCTTCGTTGACTTGCCCCATTTCCCCTCCCGCCTCTCCGAAAGTCCGCCAACGTACCGACGCCCGATCCGCCGTCAGGACGCGGCGTTCCCGCAGTCGACCGGCTGGCGCGTTGCACGTCCTATTCAGCAAGGTCCGGGCCGAAGTGCTGCGCCAATGCAGCAATCCATGATTCCGAGGATTCCACGCATCTCACCTACATCAGGCGACGTAGTGACTCCGCTCAGAACGTCCAATCTTGCGAACGAAGCGAACACGAGCGGTACGGGAAAACAAACGTGCATTCGTGCATGCATTCATAGGTTTGCGAGATGCGCGCTTGGGCTTCTAAGCGTTCGACGAATCCGACACGGGTAACGTTCGGCGATTTGAACGGAAAAATGACCGAATATGAGCGATTTAATCGGGCGCGGTAGACGGACGGTGATCGAGAGTGAGCGGTTGATGCCGTCGGAAGGAACGGCCGACCTTCCCCGTTGGCGGACGATGAGTTCCTCGCTGCGTGCAGCCCTCCGTCGTCCAATCTTTCAAAGAATTCTTTTCTACGGCGGCACTCTTGCGGCAATTGCTGGCTTCGGTGCCTATTGCTCGTGCATGCCCGGCTCGAATCGCGCTGCGCTCAACGGCGTAACCGCGGCGGGCACGGAGACGGGGAAGGCGACGGGCGCTGCGACGGGCACCAGCACCGCCGAAGAGCTCCAGCGGAGCGTGACGATGCTCGCGAGCACGATCGGTCCGCGAAGCACCGAGGCGCCGCGCGGCCTGGAGGAGGCGGCCACCTGGTTGGCGACGGAGTTGCGCCGTTGCGGCTACGAGGTGCAGGAGGAGCGGTTCCTCGCCGGACCGCCGCCCCAAGAGGTTCGAAATCTGTCGGCGACGCGAACCGGCTCGGACCCCGCGCTACCGATGCTCGTCGTCGGAGCCCACTACGACGCCGTTTCGACGATGCCCGGCGCCGACGACAATGCGAGCGGAACGGCTGCCGCCCTGCTCCTCGCGCGACGTTTCTCGCTCCGCGCGCCGAAGCGAACCGTCCGTTTTGTGTTTTTTACAAACGAAGAACCGCCCCACTTTCAGACCGACACAATGGGTTCGAGGATCGCTGCCGACCGTGCAAGACTCCGCGGCGACAAGATCGCAGTGATGCTTTCGCTTGAGACTCTCGGCTTCTACAGCGACGCCGAGGGGAGCCAAAGCGTACCGGGCGCCCTCGCTCTGCTCTACCCCTCGCGTGGCAACTTCGTCGCCTTCGTAGGGAGTCTCGCGGCCCGGAGCGAAGTCCGCGATCTTGTGGGGCGCTTTCGTGAAACGGGGCGACTACCGGCGGAAGGGGCGGCGCTCCCAACGATGATTCCCGGCGTCATGTACAGCGACCATGAGTCCTACGAACGGGCCGGCTACCCGGCGGTGATGGTCACCGATACAGCATTTGATCGAAACAAGAACTACCACCAAAAAACCGACCTGCCGGCGACCCTTGACTACCGTCGATTTGCCAGCGCTGTGGAGGGCCTTGATGAAGTCCTCGTTGCGCGAAGCAACGAATGATCGCTACTCGATCCCGTAGCGTTTGACTTTCTCCCAGAGCGTACTGCGAGAAACGCCGAGCATGTCTGCGGCGCGGGTGCGCGAGCCGCCGACGATCTTGAGCACGCGCAGAATATGCTCTCGCTCGACCTGCTCAAGGGCCGCCTGACGAGCATCGTCCAGCTTGAGGGAAGTCGGCGGGAGGTCGCCCGACGACGGGGGACGATCTTCCCGGTAGGCCTCAAGCTCGGTTCGACTATCGCGGCGCGAAAGCGATTCCCGCGACGACTGACGGTCGCGCACTTCCTCGCGGGGGGAGCGTGGCTCGTAGCGGCCGCTATCGTATTCGGTCGTGTACGGGTCGGGTTCGGCGATGCCGAGAACGGCCGGCGTGATCGTAGGACCGTCGGCGAGCATGACCGCGCGCTCGATGACATTCCGAAGCTCGCGCACGTTCCCCGGCCAGGAATACTCGAGCATCCGCTGGCGCGCCGCCTCGCTGAGCGTACAGGGGGGACGCCCGAATTCCCCTGCATAAACGTGAAGAAAGCGATCCGCGAGCGGGAGGATTTCATCGCGGCGCTCGCGGAGCGGCGGGAGGTGGATCGTGACGGTGCCGAGGCGATAGAAAAGGTCGGCGCGGAGGAGCCCCTCACGGATCGCCTTGTGGGGGTCGCGGTTGGTCGCCGCGATGACTCGGACGTTCACGGAACGGATGCGATCGGAGCCGACGGGATAAAACTTCCGCTCTTCGAGGACGCGAAGAAGCTTCGATTGACTCTCCGTTTTGAATTCGCAGAGCTCATCAAGAAGGAGCGTTCCCCCGTCGGCGCTCGCGAAGTGTCCGGCTCGATCCCTCTTGGCGTCGGTGAACGCGCCGCGGACACTTCCGAAGAGTTCCGCCTCCACCATACTCTCGGGAATCGCCGCCAAGTTCACTTTGACGAACGGGGCATCGCGCCGCGCCGACTTATGGTGAATACGCGCCGCAATGACCTCTTTTCCGACGCCGCTCTCCCCGAGAATCAATGCCGAAGAATTCGGAGACGCGGCGACCTTGTCGGCCAGCGCGAACGCCATTTTCATCGCCGGACTTACGACGATGGGGTTGTTCGTATTCTTTTCGCGCTCTTCGTAGACGAGGAGCTTCCGCTTCATGGCCGCCTGCTTGAGGGCCCGCTCAAGGCGAACCGTCAAATCGGCGATATCGATCGGTTTTTCCAAGTAGTCAGCAGCGCCACGGCGCATGGCGTCGATGGCGGAGCGGAGATCGGCGCGCCCCGTAACCATGAAGCAGAGCGGCGGATCTGGCATTGCTTGCGCGCGATCCAGCAGCGCGAGGCCATCCACATTCGGCAAATGAACGTCGATGAGAAGGACGTCAAAAAACGATGTCCCAAGCATCTTGAACGCAACGTCGCCGTCGTGGGCCGTTTCCACATGAAAATCGAGGCGACGGAGCGCGCGCGCGATCGCTTGCGCCAGGACAACTTCGTCGTCCACAACCAGCACCCGCGCGAGGGAGGGCTCGCTCACCGGCGCCCCCAAGTCCGCAGCCCACCGAGCGGGCGGACGTTTCTCTGCTCAATACCGCGCATCGGCGAAACATGCCGGCAATCGGGGCAACTACGCAAGCCGCATCTTTGAAACAGCGATCGTCGAAAGTGTTAGGCCGCCCCGGATGGGCGCCCCAGCCAAGCTCCGGCGCAGGCGAGTCCCCAGGCGATCGGCGAACAGGCGATCACGAAGAGGAACGCGACATGAGCCGCGAAGCCGAGGAGCCCGAGGAGGATCAACAGCGCGAAACCGGCGGCGAGCGCAGGTTCGAGGAGGTTGCGAAGTTCGGACGCGCGCGCGAGCAGGAAGCCGGCGATCGGGAAGGCGAGAAGCGTTCCGGCGCCGAGGAAGGCGGCCGGGCCGACCGTGGAGAGGTCCCCCTCGTCAACACGCGCGAAATCGATGTTCGCCCAATGGGCCGCGGCGATCGAGCCGGCAAACGCCACCAGGATCGCGCCAAGGGTGACGAAGGTCCCAAAGGCGACCCACCCGAGGCGTACGGCACCACGATCGGCACGGATCGCGGCCCGGAGGTCGAGGAGCGACATCGCCGCACGCTCGGTCCGATCGGTAAGAATTCCGTGCTTTTCGCGACCGGCGAGGTCTCGCGCGGCAAAGTAGGCGACCACGCCCATCGTGAGAAGCAAAGGCACGACCGCAACGATCGCCCCGGTGCCGCGCCCGAAGAGGAAATGCATGTAGAGACCATGCATCAGCGTCGAAAGGAGCCAGGTGGCCGGAAAGAGCGGTCCCGGCTCGTGCTTTTTCTTGGCCCGGCCGAGCGCATAGCCCCACGTCGCCGAGAAGAAGAGATGGGCCGGGATCGCGAGCAATGCGCGAACGAGGGGGACGCCAAACCCGGGATGCCGAGCGAGAAGCGCAACGCCTTCCGCCGCGGCGAACCCGAGGCCAGCGACGCCCGCATAGACGACGCCGTCGTAGGGCTCGTCGAAGTGGTGCGAACGGAACGCAGGCCAGGTTGCGGCGACTTTCGAGGCCTCAAACAAAGGTGCCAGCACCCCAAAGAGAAACAGCCAAACGGCGGCATTCTCTTCGAGATTTCCGCCGCGCGTCAATCCAGCAATCGATGCCGCTTTGGCCGCGATAAAGAAAGCACCGAACGCGCCGAAGAACCCGGCAACAAAAGTACCAATGACCCAGCGCCCTGGTTCGCGGTCTTTGTCGCTCCACCAGAGGAGCCACGCAACACCGGCGGCCGGTGCCAAGGCGCCAAAAAGCGGAAAGAGGACGCTGAGTACGGTCACAAACTACCGAGCACTCTCAAAAATGCACACCGAGACGGAGACCGCCGGAGATTCCGTAGCCGACGCTCGAACCAGAGTTCTGGTAGTAGGGGGACGCCTTGATGGCGTCCTGTTGAGCCTGCGGGAGCAGCGAAAATTCGGCCGGCAACGGCGTTTTTTCGCGTTTGAGGAAGAGCGCTTCGCCATTCACGCCGGCGCCGAGAGAAATCATCTTGGCGATGTAGTAGTCGACGGCGATCCCGACGCCGGCGTTGAAGCCGGTCACCGTCACGTCCTTCGTCGGTTCGCCAGCGGTCGCCGTCTTGAGGCTGTCGGCGCTGAGCTTCCCGGAGAACGAGTAGCCGCCGTAGACGGTGATGTTCGGGTCCCAGTCGCCGGCGGGGATGTGGACGCCCGCGACGCCGTTCACCTGCCACAGGTTGAGGGCGGAGAGCTGGTTCAGCTTCGCGCGGACGCCGAGGGTGAGCATGACGAGCCGTACGCCGGCGGCGACCGAGTAGTTCGGCCCGCCGGCGGCGTCCTGCTTCAAGTCCATGTTTTGCTGGGAGAAGCTAGTCATGTTGATGTAGGTGCCGCCCGCTTCCGCGCGCGCCCAGACAAGCTCCAAGGCGCGGCCACTGTCCTTCGACTCCGACTCATTGAGCCGCTGCTCGGTCGCCGACGGGGCAGGTGCTTGCGCGCCGTTCCAGCCACCGTTGTCGGTCGGTGGCGCCGTCTGGGCGGAGGCCACCTTGGCACCGAGCAGGATCGCCGCAGAAACCATGTAAGATGCAAGCTTCATGAGTGGACCTCCGGGTCGAAGAAGGGCGTCTCGCCGCCTTCGGCAATGTCGTCGGTAGCAACGGGGACCCGGTAGACGCCGTCGAGCCACTTGCCGAGATCGACAGTCTTGCAGCGGGCGCTGCAAAAAGGGGCGAACGGGTTTTCCGGGCGGGTCGCCGTCGGAGCATTGCAGATGGCGCACGGTACGCGGGGCATAGGCGGAGAAGCGTAGACGATTTCCAGCGGTTCCGAAGCGGGAAGCGTCACTCTGAGACCCGTTGCCGCGCGGCGTTCCGGTATTCGGCGCCCGGCACGCAAAGAAAAACCCCGCATCGCTGCGGGGTCTCTCGGGTCGGTCACTCGGCCGCTTGCGGGACCGGTTCCGGTTCGTTGCTTTGCGTCGCGGGGAGCGCACAGCTTTCGTAAAGGATTTCGGCGATATCCATCTGCTTGATCTTGTCCTCGAGGGACTGGCTCTTTACGCCGTCGGTAAGCATCGTCATGCAGAAGGGGCACCCGGATGCGACCGTCTTCGCGCCAGTGTCGAGGAGCTGGAGGGTCCGCTTCACGTTCACGCGGTTGGTGTTCTGCTCTTCCATCCACATCTGCGCGCCACCAGCGCCGCAGCACAGTCCGCGGCTCTTCGTCCAGTAGTCGGGCTCGACGAGCTCAATGCCAGGAATGCTTCGAAGAATGTCGCGGGGTGAATCGTAGATGTCGTTGTAGCGGCCGAGGTAACAGCTGTCGTGGTAAACGACCTTTTCCTCGACGCGCTTCGTCGGCTTCAGCTTCCCCTCGGCGACAAGTCCCATAAGGAAGTCGGAATGATGGACAACTTCTAGGTTGACGCCAAAGTCCGGATATTCGTTCTTCAGGGAATTGAAGCAGTGGGGGCAGGCGGTCACCACCGTCTTCATCCCACCCTGCTCCTTGTAGGTACCAAGGACTTCCGCGTTCGCCTCGGCGAGCATGGCGAAGAGGAACTCATTGCCGGCGCGGCGGGCCGGGTCGCCGGTGCAGCTCTCTTCTTCGCCGAGGATGGCGAAGTCGATCCCCGCCTGTTGCATCAGACGGGCGGTTGCGCGGGCAACCTTCTTCGCGCGGTCGTCGTAGGAGGCGGCGCAGCCGACCCAATAGAGGACCTTCGCGTCCGGCTTCGTGCTCATCGTCGCGATGTCGAGGCCGTCGGTCCAGGCGCTGCGATCCATGCGGGAGAGGTTCCAGGGGTTTCCGTTCACTTCCATGCCCTGGAAGGGCTTCTGGAGCGTGTGCGGGAACTCGCCTTTGACCATCACGAGATTGCGTCGCATGTCGACGATCTTGTCGACGTAGCTGATCATGACCGGACACTGTTCTTCGCAGGCGCGGCAGCTCGTGCAGCCCCAGAGGACGTCCGGATGAACGATGTTCGGGACGAGATCGATCGTCTCAAGGAGCGTCTCTCCGTCCTTCTTCTCCTCATGAGACCGCATGCCCTTCTCAATGAGATTGGTCTCATTCTCGTAGAGATGGTCGCGAAGGGCGAGCGTAAGGTGCTTCGGCGAAAGCAGCTTACCGGTCTTGTGGGCCGGGCAATTGTCGCTGCAGCGCCCGCACTCGGTGCAGGTGTAGAAATCGAGGATCGCTTTCCAGGAGAAGTGGTCGATGCGTGCGCTGCCAATCATGGCGGCGGTCGGGTCGGGGAGCTCGGCGACGGCCCCCATCTTTTCCATGAGCGCTTCGGCGGTCGCCGCCATCGGGCGGAGGCGCCCCTTCGGCTCCAGGTTGGTGTGGAGCACGTTCGGGATCGCCGTGATGACGTGGAAATGCTTCGAATGGGGAAGCAAATTCAAGAACGTGAAGACAAGCGTCGTGTGCGTCCAGTAGCCGATGTGGGCGAGGACGACGAGTGTACCGGCGCTCGCCCCTTTAAGGAGCAGCGCGAAGAGCGAACCGGCAGGCGACGGGAACACCGACCAACCAATGTGCGCTTCGGCGGCATAGGGCGCCTTCACAATGGCGGCGCGCTGGCACATTTCAATGCTCGCTGTGGTCGTCGCACCGCAGAGATCGTCGAAACGCGACGCAAGAACGGTCGCGGCGCCGTCGTACAGCATATCCGAGAGCATCATCGTTGCGATGATGCAGAGGATCAAAACGCCTTCCCAGTGGAGCGTCATGCGCTTCTGGGGCTTGATCAATCGGAAGTAAAAGAAGACCGAAACGCCAAAGAGAACGAGGACGGCAACGCTGTCTTTGGCGAACTCGTAGACCTTTCCAATCGCGGAATCGGGTCCGAGAATGAAAAGATTGAAGGTCGGGTCAAAGCCGCGTCCGACCAGGACCATCGTCCGAATCGTGAGGACGATAAACCCCGTAAAGATGAGCTTATGTGCCAAGCCTGCCGGCTGGTAATAATCCATCTTTTCTTGCTTGAACGCGTAACGGAGGACCGTCGCGATGCGCTCAGGGATGCGGTCGAACCGGTTTTCCGGCTGCCCGACGAGCATCAGACGACCACGCCGACTCGCCGAGAAGGCGAAGGCCGACAAGGCCGCGAAAAGAATGGCGGTGATCGCCAACGGATTCATTCGTGCTCCTCTTCGATTCCGAAAGTAAGGGCGCCCGTCGCGGAGGGGCGGGCCCCGCACGACTCTGCCCCGCCTCGGAGTTGCCGAAGGGGGGTGGCACTGCGCCGGTGCCCGCATATAGGGTGACGGCGGCTTGTGTCAAACAGCGATGAATGGTCGTTCAGATCCGTGCGGCAAGTCAGAGCACGAACTTGAGAACTTCCGAGGGGTGAGCAACCGTCAGGCGAACGGTCGCAGCGTGGCTGTGGGTGCCGAGGCGGCCGCCGACATGAACGTTTACTCCGTCGGCGGTGAGGTCGGCGGGGCGCGCCAGCTTCACGGTGAGGGTGTACTCGCCGGCCGCCGGTTCCCCCCCGGCGAAGACGATCCCCTCTTCATTCTGGTCCGAGCAGCCGTCCTTCGGACAGTCACGGTCGAGGGCAAACGAATCTCGGTTTCGGTTGCTCTTGTCGACAACGGCTCCGCTGGGAAGCTCAAGGGCAAGGTCGACGTCGACCGAGGCCTCGTCCCACGCGGCGAGCAATTGGATCATTCCGGTCTTTAGGCCGCACCCTTCATCGACAAGTCCATTGCAATTGTCGTCGATGGCGTTGAAGCAGGTCTCGACGCCAGTCACGACGCAGGATCGCGAGACCTCCGTCCCTGCACCCCCAGAAAACGCGGCGCGATCGGCTCGCTGGGCAGCGACGTCCGCCGCGGAAACCGGTCGGCACGCGAGCAGCGAAGCGGTCGCCACAAACGCGTAAACGGGGGCGTAGTTCCGGAGCATATGTCTCACTTCTTCGGCTTGGCCGGCACGGCGATGGCGGCAACCATCTTCGGGTTCATCAGCCGGAAGAGAGCGAGGCGCGCCTGTTCCTGGAGCGGCCCGGGCTCACTCTTGAGGGCCATCAGAGAGCCCTTCTCGCCAAGAAACTCAAGAATTTGAAGCGCTTCCGCGCGTCGTTTCTCGTCGCCCCCCTTCGCGTCGCGGTAGAGGCGAACGCGGAGCTGAACGCGCGTAAGGCTGAAAGGGCCCGAGTCGATCTCTGACTGGAGCGCCTTGGAGAGGACCTGCTTCGGCCAATCTTGGAGCGCTTCGTGGACCGACACATATCGGAGTGCGTCGGCGTTGCGGACGACGCGGGCGATGTCGCCGCTTTCGAGGTTCTTCTGATTGAAGTAAAGGAAGCTCGCCGCGTAGGTGTCTTTGAGTTCGTCGAGATTGCCGATCTCGGAGTCGTCGTAGGAGGCGAGCGCCTGGCGAGCGACGTCGGCGTCGGCGCCGAGGATGAGCGCGAGCGCGGCGTCGGTGCGCGTTCCCGGATCCTTCAGCTTTGCTTGAAGCTGGGAAGCGAGTTCGAGGTTCACGCCGCCGAAGCCGATCGCACGAGCGGCCTGGTGGCGCACTCCAAGGTCGGTATCCGGTTTGATCAGGTCGACGAGTGCGGCTGTTGCCTTCGGGACCGGACGACGAATCAGCGATTCGAGGAAGCAGGACCGAATGACAGCGTCCTTCGGATCCGGCTTGTTGTATTGTTTGACCTTCGCAGCCACTTCTTCCATTTGCGCGTCGGTCGCGACGAACGGAAGGGCGAAGCAAGCTTCGCGGCGAGCCTCTTCGTGGTTCTCTTTGTCCTCAATGTACTTGAGGAGAAGCGGGTAGGCCTTGTTGTCGCCAAGCTCGGCGAAGCCGTCCGAGGCGCCAGCCCCGAGGCTCCGTGCGGTCATCCCGTACTGGGCCATGCCGCCCTGGAGGAGTGCCTCCTGCGTGACGTCTACCTTCTTTTTTCCTTGGCGATTCAGCTGCTTTTCGAGAACGCCGAACGCACCTGCGTCTTTGGAAGCACCGTAGTAGCGAAGGGCGCTCGTCGCTTTCGCCCAGGCCTTGGGGAGGTCTCCCGTCGCGCCCGGCTCCGGGAAGGCATCCGGCGGATCGGCCCACGCCTTGAGTTCCGGGACGATCATTTTCGAGCCGGCAGCGACCAGGAAGCGCATCCCGTTCGCGTAGGGGAGCGGCTTCTCCGTGATCCACGTGTAGGTCGGCTTCTCTGCGTGAATCAACAGCTCTTGACGCTTGTCTGCATTCAGGAAGGCGAGGTCTGCCAACATGCGTGCGGACACGATTCGTTCCTCGTCATTGCGACGAAGTTCCGAATTTTCAATCTGCGTATAGAGCTTCTCCGGGTCCTGTTCCAGCCGCCAACCGAGGTGCGAGGCGGCGCGAACGTCGCCGACTTCTGCCATGCGAAGGCCCGCCTCCGTCCGCCAGTGGGGCTTAGGGTCGGAAGTCCGCAGCCACGGCTCAAGGGCGTCGCCGACGCGCGGGTCGGAAATGTCCTTAAGCATGTCGAAGATCACCTTCGATTGAAATTTTTCCGTTTCCGGGTCGCTCTTGTCGACGCTCTGCAGGGCGAGAACAAGCCCCTTTGCGCCAATGCCATCGCGAAGAGCTTCGAGGAAGCGCCCGCGAGAATCTTTGGTTGCCTTCTTGAGCGCAGACAGGAGCGGGTTCATCGCGTTGTCGTTGCCAATGCGCCCAAGACCGACGGCCGCCTCGCGAGCGACGTCGATGTCCTTGTCTTGCACGAGGTCGACGAGCGCCGACGTCCACTTGCTGTCGGCCGTCCCCGAGAGGGCTGTCGCGACGAGCTGGCGAACCGAGGGGGACGGATCCCCCTTGAGCGTCGAAAGCTTATCCAAAGAAGCAAGTCTTACGAGGACTTCCGGGTCAAAGGCCGGGCTTCCATCGAGGCGTTCGAGCTTGCGAAAGTCGCCGGCGCGGTAGGAGGCGAAGACGTCGTCGAAGGCGGCCTCCTCCTTTTGGAGGGCGAGGGCCCAGGAGACCTGCGGCGTCGACGCCGGATCCTTCTTCTTGAGGGCCGCGAGGAGAGCCGGCTTCGTCTCGGCCGCCTCCGGCCCATACTCGTAGATCGCCTGGGCGGCGCGCCCGACGACGCGCGGATCGCTCGACGCAAGCGCCTTCGTCAATAGCGGAATGGCTTCTTTGTCTTTGGCCCAAGCGAGCTGAGCGAACGCCGCTTGTTGGAGTTCGGGAACGTCATCTCTCTTGGCCCACTCGCGCCACTTCGGCAGCGCCGTCGCGCGCGGCTCAAGGGCAAGCGCCTTCTTCGTGCCCAAAATCTCTTTGGTATCGAGCTTT
>JAAFHJ010000729.1 GCA_013298325.1 Myxococcales bacterium
CGACTACCTCGTCGTCGATGCCGGCCCCGGCCACGGCCCGCTCGCCCTCGACCTGCTCCTCGCCGCCGACGTCCCAATCTGCGTGACGGTGCCCGAGCCGCCCGCCGTCGAGACGACCTACCGCGTCTTCCGCGCCGCCTTCCTTCGAAAAGTCCGCCGGAGCCTTGGGCGCGACCGCTTCAAGCTCGGTCTCCTCGACCGTTACCTCGAAGAAGAAGGGCGGATCCCGACGCCGCTCTCCCTCTGCCGGACGATCGCCAAGTCCGACAAAAACCTCGCCGAACTCGTCTGGGCGGAAGCGTGCAGGATACATATGTATCTTGTGGTCAACCAGACGCGCGTCCGTTCGGATACCGAACTCGGCTCGTGGATGCAGGAGCTCACGCGGAAGCACTTCGGTCTCCACGTCGAGGAGCTCGGTCACGTCGAGCACGACGACACCGCCTGGCTCGCCGTCCGGCGGGGGCGCCCCCTCCTCGTCGACAGCCCGGCGTCGAAGGCGGCGCGCAACGTGGAGCGAGTCGCCCGCCGCGTTGTCGCCGTCACCGCGGTACGCCCGACCCTGGGCCAGGCCCCGCCTCCGCTCCCCGGCGACGCGCCGACGCTCTACGAAGCTTTGGGCCTCTCCCGGTCTGCAATTGACGAGGAAATTCGCCGCGCCTACAAACGGCAAAAAGAGATCTATCAGGACGACAGCGTCGCGATTGCGAGCCTCTTTCTTGAAGGGGAGCTTCGCCGGGAACAGTCACGCCTCGACGAGTCCTACGATACGCTCCTCGATCCCGTTCGCCGCCGCGCCTATGACCTCTCGACCTTCCCCGACGAGGAAAATCGCTCGCTCAGTGAGATCTCGGTCCGCCCGGCCCTCGCCGCCGAACAGCTCCTCCTCCAGAAGGAGCTAGAACGAGAAATTGGTCCGGACACCGAATTTTCCGGCGAACTCCTGCGCAGGATTCGGGAATCACGTGGGATTGAACTCACGGAAATCGCGCAGATTACGAAGATTGGCCGCGCCCACCTTCTCGCCATTGAAGAGGAGAACGAAAAGGCGCTGCCGGCGACGGTCTACGCGCGCGGCTTCCTCGTGGAGCTCGCAAAGTTCCTTCGACTAGACCCGATGCGCGTCCAGAAGACCTACCTGCGCCGCCTGGCGCGGAAGATGGACAGCGACGGGTGAGCGCGGAGGCATCCTCGCCGCCGGCATCGTCCAAGGGCTTGTCTTCGCCTTGGATTTTTGGCCTCGCCCTCTTCGCGGTCTCGTTCGCCGTCCGCTACGCGCTCGCGCGCCGCTTCGCCGCGGAGCCGGTCTGGGACGGCCACTATTACGAGTACTACGCGAAGCGGATCGCCCTCGGCTTCGGCTACTCGGACGGCCCCTTTGAAGCGGGCGTCGCCGGCCATCCCGCCTGCCACTATCCAGTCGGCTTCAGCGCGTTACTCGGTGTATTTTACAAGCTCTTCGGCGCGAAGCTCGCCGTCGCCCGCCTCTTTAACGCGACCATCTCGGCGTTTGTCCCGGTGCTCACCTGGCGCCTCGCCCGCTTCGGCCTCTCGCCGCTCCGCGCCAAATTCGCCGGTATTCTCACGGCGTTGCACCCCGGCTTGTGCCTGTACGCCGCGCTCGTCATGAGCGAACCGCTCTCATCGGCGCTCACCCTCGGCGCCTTCGTCGCCACCTACGAGCTCCGCGACGCCCGCTCCCGGTGGGCGCTCCCGGTCGGCGCCCTCCTCCTCGGCGTCGCCGCCCTCGTGCGACCGCAGGCGCTCCTCTGTGCGCCGGTCCTCTTCGATGCCCCGCTCCTCCTGCGTACCTTTCGCGAAGCGCGCGATAAGGCAGGGGCCACAAAAGTAGCAAGCCTCTTTGCGGGAATCGGCGCGACGCTCAAACCGTTTTTCGCCCAAGCGATCGTCGTTGCGGTCTGTTGCGTCCTCCCCGTCCTCCCGTGGACGATCCGCAACTGCCGCACCATGGACGGCTGCGCCGTCGTATCGACGAACGGCGGCTGGAACCTCGCCATCGGCAGCTTTCCACGGGCGACGGGGCGCTTTGAGTCGCTCCACGCCTCCGATGCTCAGGCCTTCGCGACCGACGAGGCGTGCAAGGTCGCCACGGGGCAAGTCCAGCAGGATCGTTGCTGGGGGAAGTACGGCGTTCAGCAGATTGTCCAGCATCCGATTCACTGGTTGAAGCTTGTGCCGGCGAAGCTCAGTTACACGTTTGATCACGAGAGCTTCCAGATCGAGTACCTCCACGAAGCGCGCCCCTGGGACTTCCCGGACGACGTGCGAAATCGGGCCCGCGAGGCGATCACGCTCTTCCATCGGCTCCTCATGGTTGCCGCCGCCTTCGCCTGCGTCGGCTTCGTGCGCGGGCGGCCGGGGCTCCGTCACAGCACCCAGGGGCTCCTGTTCGCCGCCATCGGCGCGACGGCGGTCTGGGGATTTTCTCAAGGATCGGTGGTGGTTTGGCCGCTCGCCGCGCTCCTCTCCGTCGTTCCCTGGCTT
>JAAFHJ010000730.1 GCA_013298325.1 Myxococcales bacterium
CGCCTTTGGCTACCCGGCGTGCCCGGATCACACGCCGAAGCGAGAACTATTCGACCTTCTTCAAGCCGAGAACTTGGGCATGGCGCTCACCGAGAGCCTCGCGATGACGCCGGCCGCCAGCGTGAGCGGGCTCTATTTCGCCCACCCCGAAGCGCGCTATTTCAACCTCGGCAAGATCGACCGTGACCAGATCGCCGACTACGCGGCACGAAAACGGGTCGCGGTGGCGGAGGCCGAGCGTTGGCTCGCAGCCAACCTCGCCTATTGATTGGGCTTTGCGTCACCGGCACCAGACGGCCGTCGCCCGCACACACTTCTTTCGCCCCGATCGTACAGTCTCCCCTTTACGTAAGGGTACGTCTCCACTAGAAACGGGTCGTTATGATTGCCATCACCGAACGCGCAGCCACCGTGGTCCAGCAATACTACGCGGAAGACCCGACCCTCGCCGGTCAGGGGCTTCGCGTAAAGGTCGTCGGCGGCGGTTGCGCCGGCTTCACCCACGAAATCTATTTCGAAGATCAAACGACCGAACTGGACGAGACGTTCCAGTCGAACGGGGTCACCTTCTACGTCGATCCGCTGAGCCTCCAGTACCTGGAGAACACGGAAATCGACTACGTCGAAGAGAGCGAATTCGCCAAGGGGTTCAAGTTCTCGAACCCGAACGCGAAGGGATCTTGCGGCTGCGGTTCCTCCGTCAGCTTCTGACCGAACTCCCCAACGACGAGGCACGACAAATCCCGCACCGGTAGCTACCGAAGCGGGATTTGTCGCGTCCGGGATTCGAGAACTTCCTAGTTTCCTTCGGAAATGCGCTCGAGATCGCCATTTGAGCAAGCAACATAGAAGGAGCCTGGCGCACCCGAAATGAGGTGAATCGGCTTGGCTGCGGGGCCGCAGGGCGGATCTGCCAGAGTGGCAACCGTTCCGTCGGAAAGCGCAACGCCGACGACGCCGGAGGGGGTTCCAAAAGCGAACGATCCGTCGTCCTCAACCAGCGGGCCGGCGTGCGCGACGTTCCGCGGGATCAGGCCGCCGTCGGCCCCCGCATCGCCCTGTTGGGTATTTGAGAGCCCGAGAGGCCAACGTCGAATTTCGACCCCTTTTTCGTCAAAGAAGAGCGCGTTCGTGCGGTTTCCAACTTCAAGAAGCACGACGACGCCGCCGGGCACAACCGCTGGCGCGCCCAAGAAGTAGCCGTTGGACGCCGTCACGAGCGGCGCTGAGGTACCGGTTGCGAGGTCCATGGCGACCACGCTCGCCCCTCCGACGACCGCGTACGCGCGATGACGCGCGACGGTGACGCCCCCTTCGACGGGGCCGCCGAATCCGCCAACGCGCCGAAGTTCCCCGGAAAAAGGCCAGGCGTAGGCGATGAGTTCGCCGCTGACACCCGTGGAAAATAGGTAGCCGTTCGCGCCGTCGACGGCGACCGCGGCGGGGGTCCCTTCGGGAACGTTCGTCCGTGCGAGCACCGTTCCGTCACCGGCCGTGACGAACAGCGCGTCGCGATCGGCGAAAAGGGCGCCGCCCCCGGTCGTCGGAGCGGGGGCGACGTTTCCCGGTCCACGGGTGGCCGGAACCTTTGCGCAAAACGCCGGCTTGGCCGAAACCGTCGGCAGAAGGCTGTTCGCGCCGGCATCGCCGGTCGGTCCGACGCTAATTCCGCACACGTTTTGTGCGTTTGTTCGGTAGAGGATCGTGCCATCTGCCAGTACCGTCGGGGGCGCTGCTGGGGAGCCGACCGAGGCTCCTCGGAGGTCGACGCCAGAACCGTCAACGACCAGCAATTCGCCTGCCGTTGAGAGCGCGAACAGCCCGCCTTCTGGAAGCGCAACGAGTCCAATCGCGGAGGTACTCAATCGCCCATTCCAGGTCGAACGGAGGGCTCGTCGCGGCAATTTCGTCCGTGCCGCGCCGGCACCGAAGGCCGAGTTGGGTACGGAACGACCGACGCTCGTCGCGACGGGGACGGCGACGACCGTAGCGTGGTCCCGTGTCGTCCGTTCCGCGTCGGCGACCGCCGCATACGCGAGGGCGGCGGCGGCCACGAAGCCTCCTGCGACGGCCAAGACGGTCGACCTCACGGCTTCACCGGTCCCATCCAGGCGATGTGCACTTCGGGAACGGTCTTGCCGTCGGCGGTGACAGAACGGACCACCGTGCCATAACCTTTTGCTTTCGTTCCGATTTCAAAGCTGGCCCCCTCAGGGATGACGACGCGCACGAGGCATCCGCCCTTCGCGCAGCCGCGTTTCGTGTCGAAAAGCGCGAGCCGCTGGCGCCCGGAGACCTTCCCCTCGAGAAGCGTCCCTTCGAGGGCGACCCATTTGCCCCGGGTCGCATCGCCGTCGACAAACCCGTCGTAGCCCAACGGACCGGCCGCTTCCGCGGCGAGGACGGCGCTCTTTGCGTCTTTGAAGTGCTTGATCTGCCCGTCAATTCGACGGGTCGCACTCGCCGGTCTCGCCGCCGTCACGGAAAACGGACCGTCGGCTGC
>JAAFHJ010000074.1 GCA_013298325.1 Myxococcales bacterium
CGCGGCACTGTGCGCTCGTTGTCTCTGGCGACGCGCGCCCTCCTCCACCGGCGCCTCCGTGAGCAAGCGGCCGGCGTCGCGGCGACATTTGGATGCAAAGTGCACGTGACGATCGACGAAGGGTACCCCCCTACGATCAATGCATCGCGCCCAGCCGGCATTGCCGAGCGCGCCGCGAGAACGCTCCCCGACGTCGAGGTCCGGACCGACCTCCCGCCGAGCATGGGGGCCGAGGACTTCGCGTTCCTCGCGCAAGCGGTCCCAGGCGCCTATCTCTGGCTCGGCCAAGCCGACGACGCCCACACGGCAAAGCTCCATTCGCCCGCCTACGACTTCCACGACGGGGTCCTCAGTACCGGCATCGCGCTCTTCTGCGCAATCGTCCGCGAGGAGCTTGGTACGGAGCGTTGACGCGGTAAATTCGCAAGCAATCCTGGGGCGATGACCGGGAACGTGACGGACTCGATTGTCCGGGGGTTGACGATTGATGCAGCCGACCGATGTTGCGAGGACGCTTGCCCCGCACACCGTGCCGCTTCTCGGCGCGGTCGTAGGCCCGGAACCCGGGCTCCAGCGGCGGGGGGCGATCCATCGCTGCCGATGAGCCTCGGGCCCGTCGGAGAGGAGTCCTCGCATGTCGATTTCGATCCCTACGCGCGCCGTCCCCGCACTGCCCCTCCGCGCCACCGTCCTGTTCCCTGGGGTGACCGCTTCGTTTGCCGTTGGTCGCCCGCGCTCGCTGTCGCTCGTTCGCAGCATTTTTCCCGGCGACCTCGTCGTCGCGCTCGTCCAGAAGGACCCAAAAGCCGAGGACCCGGGAGTCGAGGAAATGCACACGGTTGGAACGCTCGCGAGGGTCCGTGAGGTGAAGCGGCGTTCCGACACCGACTACGCGCTCGTCCTCGAAGGGCTCCGCCGGGTGGCGGTAGGGTCTTTGCAAAATGCACCTAACGGCTCCTGGCAAGCCGACCTTGTGAGCTTTGAAGACACCGAGCCGCCGACGGCGAGCGTGGAAGAAGCCCAACGGCTCCATGCCGCCATCCAAGCGATGCCTGCACTCCCGGCGCCGATTCTCAACGCTGTTGAGGCGGTCGTGGGAGCGCCCGATGAACTGGCCGACCTCGTCGCATCGGCGCTCTTCGGCGTGTCCGGTAGCGACCGCGGCGGGAGCGAGTCGGAATTCGGTGCCGCCGTCGCCATCCTCCAGGAGCGATCGTTGAAGCGACGTCTCGGCTCTCTCACCGAGCGAATTCTCAGCGCAAAGGCCCGTGAGGAGGTCCGTTCCAAGATCGATCGCGACGTCCGCAAGGAGCTTGGCAAGCACCAGCGCGAGGCGGTGCTCCGCGAGCAGTTGAAGGCGATTCGCAAAGAGCTCGGTGATGGGGAGGGGGACGCAGGCGACAAGCTCGAGGCGCGCCTCGCCGAACTCGATCTCCCCGCCGACGTCCGAACGTCCGTCGATCGCGAGCTCGCAAAGCTGCGCGACGGCGCGCAAGGCCCCGAGGGGAATGTCCTTCGGACCTGGCTCGAATTCGTCGCCGAGCTTCCGTGGAACGCACGCGCAAATGGGGCAGAGACCACCACCCTAAATGACATCGAAGCTCGTTTGAACGCCGACCACGAAGGGCTCGATGACGTCAAGAAGCGCATCCTCGAGCACATGGCGGTTCTCCAATTGCGAGGCGCGACGGCGACGCGGGCCCCGTTGCTCTGCCTCGTCGGTCCGCCCGGCGTCGGCAAGACGAGCCTCGGTCAGTCGATCGCCGACGCAACCGGGCGTCCGTTCGTGCGTGTTGCCCTCGGCGGCGTGCGTGACGAGGCCGATATTCGTGGGCACCGGCGCACCTACGTCGGTGCGCTGCCCGGGCGTATCCTCGGCGCCCTCCGCAAGGCGAAGGTGCGAAACCCCGTCGTCCTCCTCGACGAAATCGACAAGCTCGAGAAGGGGTGGATGGGATCCCCGGAGGCGGCGCTCCTCGAAGTCCTCGATCCGGAACAGAACCGGACTTTCACCGATCATTACCTCGATCTCCCCTTCGATCTTTCCGAAGTTCTCTTCGTCTGCACCGCAAATCAAATCGAAAACCTCAGTGGCCCCTTGCGCGACCGGCTCGAGGTCGTCGAACTCGCTGGCTACACGGTCGCGGAGAAAGTGCATATTGCACGTAAGCACCTCCTCCCGAAGCGTGCCGCCGAGCTCGGGATCGATTTGGCGAAGGTCACTGTCGTCGACGAGACGCTGACGACCCTCGTCCGCGACTACACGCGCGAAGCAGGCGTTCGCCAACTTGATCGTGAAATTGGGAAGCTTCTTCGAGGGGTTGCGCTGGCACTTGCTCGCGCGGGTACTGGCGCCGAGCCGGTCACGATCGGCGAAGCGGAGCTGCGTGCGCGCCTTGGGAAGAGCCGCTTTGAAGACGAAGTCCGTGAAGCGGTAGCTATCCCCGGTGTTGCAACCGGACTTGCCTGGACGCCGGTCGGCGGGAGCATCCTCTTCGTCGAAACCTCGCGCATGCCGGGGCGTGGCGGCGTCGAAATCACCGGGCAGCTTGGCGACGTCATGCGCGAATCGGCCCGCGCCGCCTTCACCTACGTGCGGAGCCACGCGGCCGCCCTCGGCATCGAGGCTGCAAACCTTGACGGCCAAGACGTCCACATCCATGTCCCGCAAGGGGCGATCCCGAAAGATGGCCCCTCGGCCGGCGTGACGATTTTCACAGCGCTCACGAGCCTCTTCACCGGGCGCGCGGTGCGGGCCGATGTCGCAATGACGGGCGAATGCACGCTTCGTGGAAGAGTGCTCCCCGTCGGCGGGATCAAGGCCAAGGTCCTCGCCGCCCATCGGGCCGGAATGAAGACGGTCATTCTCCCGAAGCGCTGCGAACGTGACCTCGACGACGTCCCCGAAAACGTCCGGAACGAACTCCGTTTCGTCTTCGTGAGCGACATGCAAGAGGTCCTCGATGCGGCCCTCGCGCCGTTCCCGACGGTGGTCGGGAGCGCGGATTCCTTGGCGGTCGCCTTCTCCGGTTGAACGGCACAACGAAAACGCCCCGGTTCTCGAAGAGAGCCGGGGCGCTTCGCTTTATTGAGTCCTGTCAGTTTGCGGGACGTGCACAACGCCAGCCGGCTTTGCCGTACTGGGTCTGGGCGCCGATCCAGCGCGTGCCAACGCCGTGGACTTCCCAGGAGCCGCCCATCCAACGCGTGCGGTACATGCCGTAGGGATCTTCCGGCGTCCCAGCGCCCGCTCCGCGGATCTTCCCGTAATTCGTGGTATTTCCGGAAACAACCGCACAGCGGTCGGGGCTTCCAACCGGGGGAGTCGCCGCAGTGACGTCGCAGAACGCGCGCGGCGCATTGGCCGCATCGACGTCGAAGCCAGCTGCCGGCCACCCGGCGACGCCGTAGCGGGCGTAGTCGAGTTCAATGGCGGTATATTCCATCATATTTGCGCCGATATCGTACCAGGCTCGCCCGTCCGCGCTCGTAATCGTGGTCGCGTCGTCGGGGAAGCGGCCGGGCGACGCGATCAGCCCTGCTTCGTCGTTGGCCCAGTTGAACAGCGGGAAGTTGTAGATTGGCGCGCGACCCGCCTGGATCCCCTGGACATTCAGGTAGTCGAAGACCTTCCCGACAGCGTCAGCCCCCCACGGGAACGTCTGAAGCGAGTTGTTCGGCTTCTTGGCCCACACTTGGATGTATTCTTCATAGGTCGGCAGGAAGCCACCGTCCCAGGCGCAGAAGGCGGCCGCCATCCAATAGGGCGCGCAGTTCATCGACTTCTTGTCGGTTTCGTTTTGGCTGATGCGGGCGCTAAAGTTGGCTGCACCATACAAGGACTTGTAGGTCGCCGCGTCGAAGCCGTAGGTCGAGTGGCCGTAGGCGCCGTTGCCGATGTAGCAGCCCTGGAGAGAGCCCTGCTCGGAGGGGCGATCGGTGTCCATGGTCAGGGCGCCGAGCTGAATGTTTGCCCCGAGTTCACCGCTCGCCGTTGCCGGGAGCAGCGTACGAAGGCGCGGGGGGAGCTGCTTCGCGAGCTTGCCGTTCGGGTCTGCCGCGATTTGTGCCGCGACCCACCCCCGAATGTTCGGTCCGACGGCATTCACGAATGCGCGTACGCGGCCGGCGGTGACCTCGTAGCGGTCGAGACGCACGTTCGGGGTACCCGGAAGGGGAAGCGATTCGCAGCAATCTTCGGCGCCGTCCTCACCAACGCCACAGGTTTCCCCGCCGTTTGCGCGATTCTTGCAGGATACACCGGCCGTGCACTTCATCGTGCGAAGGTTGCAGAGTGCACTCTTGCAGTCGCCGTCGTCGGCGCAGGACTTCTGGTCGTCGCAGCGTGGGGCGACCGCACCCGTGTCCGGGTTGACGAGGACACCACCGCAATCGACGTCCGTCTCGTCGCCGTCCTTTACCCCCGGAAGAAATCCGGTGCAGAGGCCGTTCGCGTCGCATCCACCGGAGCGGCAGTCGGTCGCCGCGAGGCACTTCTGGCCGGCGATGCAGGCTGCAGCAGCGACGCCGTCCGCGTCGGCGAGGGCGCCACCGCAGTCGACGTCGGTTTCGCCAAGCGACACGGTAACCTTCCCGTCGGTGCGCGTGCCAGCAGTGCAGGTATTCTGCACGCAACTGCCTTCGCAATCGCCGTCATCGACGCACGCTTGCCCGCCGACACAAAGCTTCGGTAGCGCCGTTCCGCCGCAGTCAATGCCGGTTTCGCCTGCGTTCTTTCGGCCATCGGCGTGGGCGGCGGGGCCAACTGCTTCGCAGACATTCGCTGCGTTGCACCAGTCCGAGGTGCAATCTGCATCTTTCACGCAGGTGCGACCGTCGGCACATTTTGCCGCCGCCGCCTCGCCACACGGCACGTTCGCATCGACGGTCCCGCCGTCACCGCTCCCGTCGGCGGTGGTTGCCCCGTCGGTGACCGCGCTGTCGCCGGTCGTTGCGCCATCCTTAAGGGGGCCACCGTCGAGGGCTGGTCCGTCACCCGCGGTCGCCGCGTCGTCGCTCGTGGCGCCATCGGGAATATCGGTCCCCGTCGAAGAGCTGGAGGAACAGCCGACCATGGCGGCGAAGGGGAGGGCGAGGGCAAAGGGGAAGAAGCGAGACGTCAGGCGCATTGGTGGCTCCCTTTCCGGCGCGAAAAAAGCGCGCAAGCCGGAAGTGTGCAACGTTACCTCACGAAGCGGGGGGCGACGAAAGGACAATTGTCGTCTCCGGGCATCAGCGCTACGGCCTCGCCCATGCACGGCTCCACGCGCGACTGGCGATCGGCACGTTGGCTTCTCGTCGGCGGCCTCGTTGTGCTCCTCGGCTGCGACCAGGACCCCAAGCGGATCGCACAACCGCTCACAAAGATTGGCGGAAACGCCGCGGAATCTTACGCCAACCGTTGCGCAGGTTGCCACGGTGGCGACGGGAAGGGGCTCGCCGGGCTCACCCCAAAGCCTCAAGACTTTACCGACGAAGCCTTCCAAGCGGCGGTGACCGACGCCGAAATCCGCAAAGCGATCCTCGGTGGCGGCGGCGCCGTAGGCAAGAGCGTGACGATGCCGGCGAGCAGCGACCTGGCCGACAAGCCGGACGTGGTCGACGGGCTCATCGCCCACGTCCGTAGCTTCCGCGCGAGCAAGCCCGCCCCTTAACGTTCAGGGGGCGAGCTTGGAGCGGTCGCAGGTCGAACCGCACGCGTCGTAGCAACTGCAATAATTATCAGCGCATTTCTGCCCTGCGGCGGCATCCCCTGCGGCGGCGGCGGTGTTGACGCAGGTGGTGTAGGTCGTCGTGCAGGCGGTCTCTTCTTCCGTCGTGCAAACTTTGTCGGAACAGCCGGTTAGCACCGGCGAGCCGACGCCTGCGAGGACGAGGGCGAGGGCGGGGATGAGGATGGCGGACCACGCTTTTTTCATGGCCGCCGTGCTACCCGACCTTAAAACGCCTCGGAACCTCCGGCGTGCGCCCGCGAACACTTACATCCGGGCGATAGGAGTGATTCCCAGGAGCTTCAATCCCGCTTCGAGCTGCTTTCCGGCGGTCGCCACCAGCGCGAGACGCGACGCGCGGGTTGCCCCTTCGCTCTTCAAAACTGGGCACTCTTCGTAGAAGCTCGCGACTGCACGGGCGAGCCCGTACAAGTGATCGCAAATCCGATGGGGCTCGAGGTGCTCGGCGGCACCGGCGACCGCATCTGGATAGGCGAGGAGGGCCAGCGCGAGGGCACGCTCGGAGGGCTCGGCGAGGACGAAAGGTGCTTTGAGGGCCTCCGCCGGAGCGACCTCCGCTTTGCGGAAGATCGATTGAGTCCGCGCGAACGCGTACTGAAGATAGGGGCCCGCGTTGCCGCGGAACGCAATCATCTTGTCCCAATCGAAGGTGTAGTCACTGAGGCGATTTTGGCGCAAATCTGCGTATTTGACGGCGCCGATGCCGACCGCTTTCGCCACCGCATCAAGCTCGTCAGCGGGGAGATCCAGTTCCTCTTCAACGAGGCGCTTCTTTGCCGTTTCCGTCGCCTCATCAAGGAGGTTCTTGAGCGTGATCACCTTGCCGCTCGCGTCGCGGGTCTTCAGTGGCTTGCCATCGGGGCCGAGCACCGAACCGAAGCCGACGTGGGTCAGCTTTTGCCGGTCTCCGAGGCGCTTCGCGACCTCAAAGAGTTGCTTGAAGTGGAGCGACTGCCGATTGTCGACGACATAGATGCTCCGATCTGCCTGGAACACCGTCGAGCGGTGAAATACCGTCGCGATATCGGTCGTTGCGTAGTTGAAAGCGCCGTCACTCTTCTGGACGATGAAGGGCTGCTCGTTGGCGGCGAGATCCTTCGGAGCATCTTCCAGCTCCTTGAAGAATACACACAATGCGCCGTTGTCTTCGCGGGCGATGCCGGCCGCTTTGACCGTCGCAACGACGCCGGGGAGGGCATCGTTGTAGGCGCTCTCGCCGAGCCAATAATCAAACGTTACCCCAAGGTCGGCGTAGACGACATCGAGGCTCTCGCGAGTGACCGCGACGAACTGCTCCCAGAGCTTCTTGTTGTCCGGGTCCCCGGCCTGAAGCTTCGCGAGTTCGGCGCGCGCTTCATTTGCGAAAACTTCGTCTTTTTTCGCTTCGCTCGCGAGCTTGTAGACCCGCTCCAACTCGACGATCGGGTCCTTCTTCATCGCTTCTGCGTCGCCGAAGGTTCGCATGCCGACGATCAGGAGCCCGAATTGCGTCCCCCAGTCACCGAGGTGGTTATCGCCCAAGACTTTATGGCCCTGCGCGCGCAAGATTTTGACGAGTGCGTCGCCAAGAATCGTCGAGCGCAAGTGGCCTACGTGCATCTGTTTGGCGATGTTTGGCCCGGAAAAGTCGACGACGATCGTGTCAGGAGCGACCTGCTCGATGCCGTCGTTCGCGTCGTTCGCGAGGAGGGCGAGCTGCTCGGCGAGCCAGCTGTCGGTGAGCTTCAGGTTGATGAACCCGGGGCCGGCGACCTCGACCTTCGAAAAAATAGATGGATTCTGCAGCTTTTCGGCGACGAGCGCGGCGAGCTCGCGTGGGTTCTTCCCGAGCTTCTTCGCGAGAGGGAGGACACCATTCAGCTGGTAGTCGCCGTGTTTTTCGTCTTGGGAGCGACGGACCACCGCCGGCGCATCGAGGCCGAGCGCTTCGTGAAGGGCGGTCTTTCCAAGGGCTTCCACGGCGTGTTCGAGTCGCATGGGCCCGCGGTTACCGCGTTTTGCTGCAGCCGTCATGGGGTGTCGTTCGAAGGCCCCCAACAAACACACGCTTGTATCCGCGATTCGCTTCCGGCAATCAGTCCCGTCAATGAGCGAAAGCAAAGCCCTCCGCTTCGTCCCGATCGAGCCGCCGCCGAACGCCGAGCGCGTCCGTCGACCGGCGACGTTTGCCGCCCCCGGCGAGAAACGCGGTCGTTACCATCTACCGGAAGCGCTCGATTCGAGCTCACCGATCGGTTTCCGCACGCGCCCGAGCCTGACGCGCGCGGAGGCCGAACGGGCGGTGGAAATGCTATCTCTTCCGCGGCCTACAGGCTTTGTTTCTGGACCGGTTCTTCGCGAAGAAGAACTCTTTGAAGAGTCTACGCTCGGGATTCTCGTCGCGCGCCAGTCGACGAACTTTCGCGGCCACCGCAGCATTGTACTCGGGCCCGAAGACTCGGCGCGCGCCGCAGAACTCCTGAAAAAGATGGGGCGTCGTGAAGCTCCCGTCCTCGACGGCGCCGCGTACACGCATGTGATTCTGGCGCGTCCGTACGTGACGCCGTTCACAAAGCTCCTCACCTTTATCGGACATCGGCCCGGAAAAGACCTCTGGACAGTCCCTCTTCGCGCCCTACGAAAGGCGGTTTTTCACACGCCCGACATTCCGACGATCTCCTACCTCACGGAGCTCCACATCGGTGTGCTGGCCGATGCTCTTGAGCGGGCGTCGGTCGTCGCCTCCGAGGGGCGCCGCCGGGCTCAAGTGTTCCTCGAGCCCTTCGATCGCCCGGCCGACCCCGAAGCACTCGCCGCCTTTGAAGCGCTCGTCGGGCTTCGCGCCGAGGACCGTCGTGCCGGCTACACCATCGCGATCGTGGCTCAGGTCGGTTACGCGAAGCCGGAGGAGGCCTTCCCCCTGGAGAAGAGCACCGCGCGGAAGCTCGGCGCGATGCTGTGCTCGTTGCGCTCCGAGCGCATCCAACCGGGCGTGAACGCGGAAGAGCAAGCGCCTGCACCCTACAAGCATCGCCAGGCGATGGATGTCCCCGAAGAGCTGACGGTGATGGCGGGGCGCGCCGCCTACAATGCGTTCGCTCATTTTCTGAACATCCCGCGCGAGCGGACGAAAGATCTCCTCCTTCTCGAGCGCATGGATGTGCTCACTCCTGGTGGAAAAGAGCGCCTTCGCGGCGTCCGCCATGAATTGGAAGAGATTACCGACCTGATCGTAAAACATTTGCCGAAGTGGGCCGATTTTGCGACCGGCAAGGCGCTCTCCCGGAACACCCAGCGCGGCAAGAAAGCCTTCGCGCTCGCCGGACAGCGCATCTATCTCGGCGGTCTCTCGCGTCGCGAGGTTGAGCGGGAAGGGAAGCGCTTTCCCCACGCCGTGCGTGCCTTCGGGGCGGCGGCTGCACGGAGTTCCCTCGTTGTCGAGATTGCCGGTTGCACAGAAATTCCCGAGGGATGTGACCTCCTTGCGGGGATCTGCCTGATGGCTGGCCCCGTGAACCAGAACGACATCGGCAAGACCTTCTTCAAGAAGCGGGACCTGCTTTCCGGTCTCTATGGCGACCGCGACCCGACGTCCCTTCTTGTGTGGACGCTCAAGGCAAAGACCGTCGCAGATCCGATCGGCAACGAAGAACAGCTATTGAATCCGGCACGTAAGGGGGCACTTGTCGATTTGCGACCGGGGCCGCACGACGTGATCTTCGTCCGTCAGTCCGGGACGAATACCCCGCTGCGCAGCCTCGGTCCGCGGCGCAATCAAGAGCGTGCCTTCGGCGACGTCGGCAATTTCGTCGTGAGCGAAGACGGCCGGGAAATTCCAGGGAATCGCGGCTCCCGATGGCCGGAAGGGCTACGCACGCAGGCGCTCTGGGGCGTGGAGGTGGCACGATGAATCCGGCAATGAAGAAGCATCTCGACCTGTTTTTCGCCACACGTCCCGGTCTCCGGGCGGCGGCCGAATTCCCGTCCATGGAAGCGACCGGAGAAGCTCGCTGGGACGCCGAACGCGTCGCCGCTTACGCCGCCATTTGTGGACTCCCGGCGGGATCGACGCTTCCGCTCCTCGTGCCGCAAATCGCCGCCGCTAAGCTCCATCTGGATCTTTTCGCCGATCGCCGGTTCCCTTTTGGGGCTCTCGGTATCGTTCACGTCGAAAATCGCGTCGAGCTCCTCGCACCGATCCCGGCCACAGCGGTCCTTGAACTCACTGCATCCGTTGGAAATTGCAGGCCGTGGCGCCCGGATTCTTCCGCGGGATGGCTCTTTGATTTGCGCACCGACGTCTCCGTCGCGGGTGTCCCAAAAGGCACGTGGACGGCGACGATTCTTGCCCGCTCCGGTCGAGACGATCCGAAGAGTTCGGGCCGCGAGGGCAGCAAGGAATCTCCCGTCGCCGGCGATGTCGTGGGGGGCCTCCTCCTACGGTCGGCGGTGGTTACCGCCCCCGAAAACATCGGCCGCCGCTACGGTGCGATCGCTTCCGATCGAAACCCGATTCATCAGCACGCTCTCTTGGCAAAACCGTTCGGGTTTAAACGGGCCATCGCCCACGGACTTTGGACGCTTGCGCGGACCCTTGGCGAGGCGGTCGACGATCTCCCCACTAGCGATTTGTCTCTTCACGCCCGTTTCAAGAAGCCGATCTTTCTCCCAGGCCGCTTCCTCGTTGAAGTTCGAAAAAAGGAAAAGGAACTCCAACTGCTTGCGCAAGGAGTCCCCTTTGAGAAAACTTCGGAACGTGGCCGGGCGATTCCTCACCTCGCGGTGACGGTCACGAGCGGTAGGGGCTAGCGGGGACCGGGGCGTCGGCGCTGCTGATGCCCCCCCGTGTTGTGACGACGGCGCCGAAACCGACGAGAAACACAACCGCTTCGAGAATCCCACCGACCGTCGGGATCATTCCGAGGACGGCGAAGGCTGCGCAGACGACGGCGAGGCGTTTCCACGGGCTGGGGATGCGGTGCGCGAGCAGCGCCTCCCCCGCTGTAGCAAGCGTGAGGGCTGCCCCGACGTAGGCGGCCGCCATGGCGACGCCAAATGCGGCCGCTGCCAGCGGAATCCCGACGATGGTCACTGCGAGCACGACGATCGCCGTCGCGGCTCCAAGGGCGGCAACGAGGCCGAGCCCCAGCGACCGGCCAAACTGAGTCGCGATCGCGAAGCGGATGCCATCGGCCCGTCGCCGTGCGAGGCCGAGGGCAAGGACCCCCGCCAGGAACAGCGCCGCAAACCGCGTAGCCGCCGAGGAAATCGCGTCGGCGATGCGGTGGAGCCGCCCCGGACGGGCCCCTTCGACGCCGCCGGTATTATTTGTGTAGTGCACACGTAGATCGTCCGGCTTGGTGACGATTCCCCCGACGTTGTCGACGTCGCCGTCGATACGTACCCCGTCCTCAATTTCCAACTTGCCGCCGGTGACGTGGATGTCGCCATGCACGGACGACCCCGGGAGGAGCGTCACGATGCCGCCGGTCACTTCCAAGTCGCCATCGATGGTCGCTTCAATGCGGGAGATGCCGCCAACGACGGAAACGTCGTCGTAGTGAACTCCTTTGGCGAGGTGGGTAATTCCAAAGAGAGTCGCGTCGTTGTCGCTGCTCTGTTCGCGAGGAGCTGCCTCGACCTTTGCGGCGCTCGGTGCTTCCCGGCGAACCGCGATCCGATCGCCATCGCGGGTGGCAACAAATGCACCTTCCTCCAAAAATAGAAGGGCAAGAGCCGCTTTCGGGGCGATCTCCTTCACGTGAAGACTGATCGGATGGGGCGCCTCTTCGGCCGGCGCTACAATTTGGAGCCCGGTCGCGGCGGACAGCGCACCGAGGGCCTCATGGCGGCTTTTGGCTTCAATTTCCAGGGTGACCGGGTGGTCGTCCTCCCAGCGCCCTTCCGTCTGGAAGGTGTGTCCGCCGTCGGCAAGCGCGGGGCGGGCGAGCATGAAGAGTGCAGAGAAGCCGGCAAAAACGGCGAAAGAATGGCGGTTCATCGGGACTCCTGGGGGGCGGGCAAACGACGAATGATGGCGATCGCAAGCGCCGTGGCGCAGACCGCTACGAAGAGCGACAAGAGCGGCTGACCGCTCGGCGCCGCATGCGCAAAGGCGCGAAGGGCCCATGCCATTTCGCGAAGCGCGGCGCGGTCGAGGGTCGCAACGCGCAGGCTGAACCCGAGGCCGCCGATGGCAAACGCGGCAAAAATCGGGCGGACGAGCGCGCGCAGCGGCGACGGGGAACGCTGCAGGGGCGGAAGTGCCGCGTTTGCAAGCGCTTCTGGAGGCACTTCGAGCACTTCGAGCGCTCTTGCTGCGGCCTGAAGCTCGCAGTTCGGGCAGCGCGCGAGGTGCTCCTGCGCTTCCGCGCTGAGGTGGGTGACTTCGCCATCGGCGGCGACGGAGAGGCCGAACTCGGAAAGGTGTTCGCCGGAAAACACGTGGGGAAGGGGCGCTTTCATCGATGGTCCTTCGGCGCAACGGACGCGACCGCGCTCTTCGCGCGAAAGATCCAGGTGGCGACCGTCCCGATCGGGACGGCGAACTCGGCAGCGAGCGTTTCGTAGCTCTTTTCTTCGAGAAAAAAGCCAATGAACGCTCTGCGTTGCCCTTCGGGGAGCTGAGCTATCCGTTCCTGGATCGCCCGCAGGTCAGAGCGCGCTTCCAGCGCTTCGCCCAAGCCGGCGGAGGCCAGCGCACCGATGGCAGGATCGCTGGTCGGCTCGTCGATGGGGCTTTCCGCGCGGCGGCGCTGGAAGCCTCGGATGGCGTTTCGGGCGCAATTTGCGGCGATCGCGACGACGAAACTGCGGAGTGCGCGGTTGTCGTCCTCAGCGCCCCGCCGGGAGGGGAGGGCGGCGAGGACTTCGGTCATCGCCTCTTGCAAGGTTTCGTCGACGAAAGGATCGCCGAGCGGGCGGCCGAGCGTCTTTGCAACGACGGCGCGAAGCAGTGGACGGAGGGCGACTACCGCGTGTACCGATTCGCCTACGCCGTGGGGGGCGACCGCGGTTGGCTCGGCCGATGGCGGGGCGGTGGCGCGCGCTGGAAGGAGCAGCAGTGAGGGGGAATTCATCGGCTTCACAGGGGAGTCCTGCGAGCGCTCCGTTTATTTCAGCTACCGCAAAATATTTTTGGTGTAAACTCACCCATCCGGTTGAATCGTGGCGCTGTCGCCACACACTTGGGCAAGTCAGCTGAACATCTTGGTGCTTTGCGGTCGATGCCGAGGGGGGGCGCGCCAAGCTCTCCCGATGACGTCGACCGACCTAGGAACGCTCATGAACATGGAGTCATCGGAACGCCCATGAACATGGAGTCATCCGAGTTCGATCCGCGGTTCTTCGGAGCCGAGTCTTCTTCGCCACGGACACTCGGGCGGTTCCGCATTCTTCGTCGCCTCGGCGCCGGGGGCATGGGGACTGTCTACGAAGCCCATGACGCCGAGACTGGCGGGGCAGTCGCGCTAAAGACCCTCGCTGGTCGTAGCGCGGGAGCTCTCGAGGAATTCAAACGCGAATTTAGGCGCTGCCAGGACCTAGCCCACGAAAATCTCGTTTCTCTCGGCGAGCTTTTCGTCGAAAACGACCTCTGGTACTTCACCATGGAGCTCGTCCGTGGCGAAGAGTTTTTGCAGGCGATCGCCCACAACTCAGCACCCGAAGATCGCTTTCAGGCGGGGCGAAACACGCCCGGGCGCCCCGACTCCTTTTCAAATCTGATTGGTGGAAGTCAAACGCTCGCCCTCCCGCCCCTCAGTCGCGCAGACGAGCACGGGCGGCCGAGCCCCGTCGGACTTTATCACCCGGTACCTTTCGCCGAA
>JAAFHJ010000075.1 GCA_013298325.1 Myxococcales bacterium
CTTGTGTCGTTCGTGGCGACCCAGCGCCTGCAAGGCGTTACACTTTCATCGATTTTCGATCGGTACATCGGTCCGGCGATGAACGACATCGGCGAAGGCTGGTTCCAAGGCAAACTGTCGGCCGCCCAGGAGCACATCGCTTCCGCGGCAGTTGTCGACATGATCGCTCGCGTACGTCCGCTCCTCGAAAAGAGCGGGCGTTCGCCGCGAACGGAAGGGAACGGCCGTGCCCTTTGCGCGTGCCTCGGCGAAGAGCGCCACGACCTCGCCCTTCGAATGGTGGGGCTGGTTCTCACCGCGGAGGGCTTCCGGACGTCGATGCTTGGCGCCAATGTACCAGCCGGGGACCTTGCTCTGCTCCTCGCGGGTAGCCCGCCGGAACTCCTCGCACTTTCGGCATCACCCCACGCGAATCTGGAAGCGCTCCGCGCCGATCTTGCCCTCGTTGCGAGTGCGGCGGCTGCTGTCGGCACCCGTGTGATTGTCGGCGGCTCGGGATTCGAACGAATCGCGCCGTTTCCAAGCAACGTAGCGCGCTTCTCGAGCCTCGAAGAACTCGTGGAACGCCTGTTTCGGCCGGGAACCCAGCCGGAACGGCAGGTGAGTTAGCTCGTATTTGGCCGGATCGGTAGCGCTGCTGCGCCAACGAATCCCGCGCATTCCGAAGAGATGCGCAAATTCGGCGCCCCTCCCCTTCTCACGGGGCCCGTCGGAACCTACAAGAGAAGACCGGCGCACTCGGACCGTTCGAGCTGACGCAAAGGAGCATTGAGATGCACGTCCCCAACCTTCGGGTGATCCGGCCTCTGGATAAGCAAATGACCTGGCGAGCGTCGAGCGATCTGCCGACGAAGCACGGCCTGTTTCGGATGCACGTTTTTTCCGAATTCGTCGACGGTGTCGAACGGGAGCACGTCGCGATGGTCTTCGGCGATGTCGCCGGAAAGACGAGCGTTCCGGTTCGCGTTCACTCCGAGTGCCTCACGAGTGAGGTGTTTGGGAGCTTGAAGTGCGATTGCCGCGAGCAGCTTGAAGCGGCCCTTGAGTACGTCGCGCACGCGGGCGGTGGTGCAGTTCTTTACCTCCGCCAAGAGGGTCGCGGTATCGGATTGGTGAACAAAATCCGTGCTTATGACCTGCAGTCCCGCGGTCATGACACCGTCGATGCCAACCGGCTCCTCGGTCTCCCGGACGACATTCGCGAGTACGACGTCGCTGCGTTCATGCTTGAGCACCTTCACATCCAAAGCGTGAAGCTGCTGACGAACAACCCGGAGAAAGTCCGCAGCCTTCGCGCGCTTGGCGTCGTCGTGACCGACCGGGAGCCGGTGCTGATTGCCCCGAATCGCTTCTCGCGCGGCTACCTCGAAGCGAAGCGGGAACGGATGGCACACATCCTCCCCGACTACGATGCCGCCCCGACCTCGCGCCCGCGCGGCGTCGATGGCATCGATGAGGCGGTCCCCGCCGAGTAGGCAATCGCGTTTGCCGCGGAGAAACCGCGACATAGACCGAGCGCGCCGCCACGGAAATCCGAGCGGCGCGCTCTTCTTTTGGGTACCTTCGCGACCGCCATGCGCCCTCTTTTCCGGTTTCGTCGGCTCCCGCTCGGGCGCTCTTTTTTGCCGTGTTTGTCGGCGCTTGCGCTTGCGTCACTGAGTTCGTCGGCCTTTGGGGACCCGCTCCCCGGCCTCGACCTGCGAAGCTTCCGCCCAAGCACCGACCCGCGTGGTCAGCTCGTTGTGGAGCCGGTCCGCGGTGGCGATCGCGGCGAGATGGCGTTTTTCGCCTATTCGGAGGCGGCCTACCGCCCGATCTCCCTGTTTTCGCAGGCGGGCAACGGAACCACGCGCCCGATGAACGTCCAACTCGTCGGCCACCTTGGCGCGAGCTTGGGTGTCGGGACGCGGAGCCAGGTCGGCGTGGTGATGCCGGTCGCGTTCGCGCTCGGCGGCGATACCCTGCCGGCAAGCGTCGCAGCCAGTCCGCGGACGCCACGCGCAGCCGTGGGTGACCTCGGATTTACGTGGAAATCCACGCTTCGCGACAACACTGCCGGCGGCTTCGGCCTCGCGGTGCTTGGCGATGTGACGCTACCGACGGGGTCGAAAGATGCGTTCGTGGGCGAAAAGGGGCTGACGGTCGCCGTCCGGGCCCTCGCCGAGTACAACGTGCTCGTCGGCGGCCTCCAAGCCCAGCTCGGCTACGGGGTGCGCACCGCGCCGGTAACCTGGCCCGCGAACTACGGACCGACCTATGGCGACTGGATCCCATTCCGCGTAGGTGCTTGGTTTTCCCCAAAAATTCTTGGAATTGACGCAAGCAATCGTCAGCGCTGGGAACTCGGGGTCCGCGGCTACGTGCCGGCCGGTCCTGTTGCCCCCTTTGGGCTCGGCCGCGACGGCGCCCACGCGCTCTCGTCGCTCGCCCTCGGCGCCTCCGACCGGATCGCGCTCGACCCGCGAGGGGACCTTTCCGTCCTTGCGGGCGCCGAGGTCGGAATCGTCCAAGGGGCTGGAACGCCTGCGTTTCGTGGGATTTTGGGCTTCGTCTACGCCCCCCAGGAGACCGACGCCGATCACGACGGCGTCGACGACGACAAAGACCAATGCCGGGACGTCCCCGAGGATCGCGACGGCTTTGAAGACAGCGACGGTTGCCCCGACATCGACGACGACGACGACGGCATCCCGGACATGGAAGATGCCTGCCCGCGCGAGCCGGGAATGCGTAACAAAGACGCGGCCTTGAACGGTTGCGGCGGCAAGGACTCCGACGGCGACGGGATTCCGGACCGCCTCGACGCTTGCCCGTTTTCCGCCGGCCCGAAGGACGGAAATGCCGAGTGCAACGGGTGTGTTGACGACGTCGACACCGACCACGACGGCGTCTACGACGAAGACGATCGCTGCAAGACGGAGCCGGAAGACCGCGACGGCTTCGAAGACAGCGATGGGTGCCCCGACCCCGACAACGACCGCGACGGGATCGTCGACGGCCAAGATGCATGCCCGGCGGTCGCTGGGCGACCCAGCGAAGATTCGAAGAAAAACGGATGTTTGCCCTTCGACAAGGACGGCGATACCGTCGTCGATCCCGACGATCGCTGCCCGGACGCCGCGGCGAGTTGGTCCGACCTTCCCGCTGGCACCGCCGCCACGGACGACGGCTGCGTCGACGCACCGCCGGCCGCGAAGAGCCGTCCGCGGAAGCCGCTTGCGACGCTCGCGGGCGCAGATATTCGTGTTTCCTTTCCGGCACTTACACTCAGCGCCGCCGCTCAGAAGGACGACGCGTTGTTTGCGAAAGCCATCGACGACGCGCTTGGCAAAGGACGACGCCACCTTCGCGCCGTTGCGACGCTCGCGAACGGCGCGAATCGACGCCTTGAGGTCGTGGTGAGTGCGCCGAAAGGGCGGGAAGCACTCGTCGCCGACCACTTGAAGGCGTCGCTCGACGACTACTTGCTGCAACTGCCTGCGGTCCTTCAAAAAACAGGGCCGCTCGGCCTCCGGTTCCGCCTCGTCCCGGCCGCCTTGGCGACACCGACACCAGCGCCGAAACCGGCGGAAAACGCACGGGAGAAGAAGCAATGAAACGAGCTACTTGGCCTCTCGTTGCGCTGCTACTCGCGTCGTCGTCCGCCTACGCGGGGGGGACGCCGAGCGTAGATTCGGCGCGCGTGGCTGCCCCGCTGCTCGCGACCCACGATCACGACGGGCGCGGGGTTGCGCGTAGGCTGCTGAACGGGACCGACTCGGATCAGCGCCTCGCTGGGGTAGCACGCTTGGCGAGGCTCCCCGGAGAGCGCGGAAAAGAAGCCCTTTTGGAGCTGCTCGCCCCGACGGCGCCCGGCGCCAACGACCCCCGCGTCGCCCTCGCCGTCGTCCGCGCGCTCGCGCCGTGGGCCGGCGAAGTGGACGTCGGCAAGGGACTTATGGCCTACGTCGAGCGGCGCGCGAACGCCCTCAACGACGACCCAAACTACGCGAACGTACTCTTTGGTACGGCGCTCCGGCTCGCACGAAAGACGAACGATATCGAAGTACAGCGGCGGCTGCTCGCCCTGCACAGCACGGGGTCGCCGCTGCTTCGAACCGTCATTGAGCTCGCGTTCTCCGACGCACCGCCGAGCCCCGCCGTCTTCGGCCACGGAACGCCGGAAGGCGGCCTCTGGACCTTCGAGCCGCCCCCCGCGGAGAATACCGACCTTCGAGGCGGGCGGCGCGACGCGCCCCCGGCACCGGTGGGTGGCCTCCCGGTGCCGACGCTGATCGCCCTGGCGCGGTCGGGCGATCTACGCGCCGTCGAAACGCTCTACGCGCGGCTCATCGGCCGAAAATCGGAAGGGGTCGCGCCGAAACTGCCTGAGACGAAGGGATCGAAGACAACAAAGCCAGAAGCTCCGGAAAAGACTCCCGAAAAGACGAAGAAGCTGGAAGCGGTCCTTGAGCATGAGGCGCTCGCCGCCGTCCTCGATGCCCTCGCCGACGCCGACGACGGCCGCGCGCTCCCCCTCGCAAAGGCGCAATTGACGAGCGATGACGGAAACGTGGTCGCTGCCGCGGTCCGCGTGCTCGTTCGCCTCGGCGCCAAGGAACGCTTCAGCGCCGTCGAGCAGATCATCGCTTCCGAGAACTTCGGTCGCCTCGGCCTCCAGCTCGCTCCGGCCGCCCCCACCGCGAAAACGGTCGCCGCTACCATCGCCCGGCGCGACGCCCCCGCCGATCCGGAAGAGCGGGAGCTCGCTCGGGCAGCGTTGGCCAAGATCGACGCCCCGAAAGCGGCAGAATCGCTCGCAAAACATGCTCTTGATCTTCGCGATCCGGCCAGTCGCATCGACACGCCCGGTCTCGACGATGCCCTCGCCCTAGGCCGGAATCCGTCGGCGGTCGTCGACGAACGCATCGGTGAACTTGCCAAGAAAAACGATGCTTTGGCGTTCGTTGCCTACGCCTCCGCGGCGCTGACCCGCGGCACGACGCCCGAGGGATTCGCCGCCTTTCTGGAGGCGGGCGCGACGAGCAAAGACCCCGCACGACGACAGCGAGCCGCCTTCGCAGCGGTCGCCCTCCTCGGCGGTAGCGGCACGCGGCTTTCCACGAGCGAAGACGTTCCGACGCGCGCCGGCGCACTCGCCGCGTTGGGCCGGACCGAACGTGGGCGAACCGCAGCGATTTCCGGATTTTCCAACGAAAAACGGGAACGCGCCCTGCGAGCCATGAGCGTGTTTCCCGATGCGCCACTGGCGGCCGAAGCCTGGGCGAGCCGCGCGGAACGGGACGAACTCGCGGCGCTCGGAACCGCCCTGCGTACAGGCACACGCTTCCAAAAAGTCCATCTTTCCTCAGGGCTTGCCCGCGCAACGCTCCCCGCCGCGACTGGACTCCTCGCGCGCGCAGCCCTCGACGAGACCGATGTGGTCGTTCGTCGCGCGCTCGTTCGGGCGCTTGCGGCCCGCCCAGAAACGACGGCACCGGTTCGTACGGAGGCACTCGCGACGCTTGCGGCGACCGATCCCGATCGGGAAGTTCGTGCCGTCGCGGCGGCAGCCGATCAGGGCGCTCCGATCCCGGACGCACCGCATGGCCTCCGTCGCCTCGTCGTCCTTCGGATCACTGGCGAAGGGGACGGTAGCGCGACAAAAATGCCCCTCTCCCAATTCCGCGCCCTTTGGGTCGACGGACGCGGCCGCGCACGCCCGATTTCTTTTGACGATGATGGGTTCGCCTTTGCGGTGACCGATGACGACGGCGACGGCACCCTCCTACTCGCGCCCGCAACGGAGTCACCTTGAAAACCACAAAGAATCCAGAGACTTTTGAGCACGAGCTTGCGCGACTATCCGAGATCGTCGATGCGCTGGAGAAAGGGGACGTCCCCCTCGACGGCTCCCTCGCGCTGTTTGAAGAGGGGGTGAAGCTCGCGCGCGCCGCCCAGGACCGGCTCGATCGCGCCCAAAAGCGGATCGAAGAGCTCGTCGCCGTGAATGCCGACGGCAGCGCGCGGACCGTCCCCTTCGATCCCTAAGGAAACTCGCGCTTCTGACGGGGTTTTGCTAGGTCGGGGCCCCTATGGGGACCGTTCCGCCGCCGAAACCGACCGACGAGAACCGCGCAGAAGCCGAGGCCGCGCCGAACGGCGATCCATCCGAGGCGCCGGAAGCACAGCGCTCACCGAACCGGGAGTCCCGAAAGTCGTCGCGCCCACGGGCCGAAGCGGCCCCTGTTTCCGCAAAATCGGACGAAATCGAGAACCCACCCTGGACGCAAGCGGGAATTGTCGCCTGCGTCGGCTTCGTCGTTGGCGTTTTGTGGCCGCGCATCTTTGGCGTTCACCTCAGCCAGACCGCCCCCGGCCTCGAAAACCCGACGCCAAGCGCCGACCCTTCCGCGGTGACCGCCGTCGCTCCGCTCCCTCCGGTGAGCGCCGCCCCCGCGGCAAGCGGCGCTCCAAGCGCCACGCCGGCGGCCGACAGCGAGGTGCCCACGGCGGGCGGGACGACGGTTGTCGTTGGAAAAGCAGCGATTTTGTCGTGCCGAACGAAATCGGGGGACGCCAAGAAAGACGGCTGCGGCACGGTCGACCCCTTCGCCGATGCTGCCGCCGCCCGCCTGAAGCGCCTAGCGACCTGCCCCGCCGCCCAGGGGGCGAACGGGAAGCTATCGATCGTAGCTACCGTTGATTTTGCAGGAAAACGCGTCGACGTCGCCGCCGGCCGCTCGTCAACGGTCCCTGGGCCCGACCGCTATTTGACGTGCGTCAACCAAGCTTTCCAGGGGATCGACCTAAGCGAAACCCATGATTTTCCACGCTATGTCCTCGCCTACGCGGTGAACTTCACCGCAGCTCCCGCGGCCGCCGCCGAGGAGCCCGCCGCCGCAAAACCGGAAAAAGGGGCCGAGGCGGTCCCCGAAAATCCCGGGAGTGCGCCGGCTTCGAGCGGGCCGGAAGTCGCTACGAGCGGCTCCGGCGAGGTCGTCTGGAATTCGGGGACCGTCCGTAGCGTCCCGACGACCGGCGAGATCGTCGCCCGCCTTAAGAAGGGGGCGAAGGTGACGATCATCGGGGCGAAGGACGGCTCCTACCACGTCAAATACGACGGCGGCGAAGGCTGGATTTCTCGGGAAGCGATCGGCAAGTAGCTGAAGAGAAACGATAAAAGCCTCCGAGTCCCCTCGGAGGCTTTTCGGCGTGTGCCAAATTTTCGCTACTTCTTGACGGCGATGCCGAGCACCAGGATTCCGTCTTTGTAAGTCTGCCCCGCGACGAAGAAAGGCTCACCCGCCTTCGCGGAGACCTCGACGGTCTTCAGCGCCGCTTTGCCGTTGGCTTCGGCAATGCTGGCCAAAATCGTAAACAACCCTGGAGACTTGCCTGGAGAAACCGTGAGCTGGAGCACGCGACCGTTCGGGAGCGCGTAGGTGGCCGACTTGCCGATCTCGAGGGGGACTTCCTTGCGATCGACGAGTTCGTAGTTGTTGTAGGCAGAAAACGGAGGCTGCTTGAGCCGAGGCATCGAACCGATATGCGGATCGATCGCCCCTTTTTCCTTCTGGGAGGCGTGCATCACCAGGATTTCGGCCTTGGCCGTCGCCGGATCAGCATGGGCAACCGATGGCGCCGCGACGAGCGAGACAAGCGGCGAAACAGCCAAGAAAAGCGGGAGGATACGCGAGAATAGGCGATGAGAAATCATGGTCCTCCGAGGGCATTGTCGTCGCCAAGCCAGACGACCACGCTAGTACCCGGCGTGCTTTCCGCCGGAATGAGAAAGACGTCGACGGGGGTGTCCGAGTCGACGCGATTGACTTCGACGACAGCGGGCGGCCCATTTGCCGCAATCGCCGACGGCTCCGCAGGGGCCGCCGAAGCAAGCGGGGCGATAGAAGGCGCCGCGCTTGCCACAAGAACTGCCGAATTTGCCGAATTAATGGCCACCGGTGCGCCGCTCTTCACCTGCGCGTAGAGGGCGACGGCGGCGGCGAGGGCAAGCCCACCCGCGAGAATTCCGCCCCAGCCGCTCTTCCGGCGACGAGCGGCGGCGAAATCGATCGCTGCGGGGGCCGAAACCACAGGCGCCTTTTCAGCGGCCGTGGCCGGTGCGGTCGCTGCGAGAATGGCCGCGGTGACGCCCGAGAGATCAGGGACCTCGACCGCAGCTGCTTCCGCGGCAAACGGGGAGAGGTCGAGCAGCGATGCGACGAAAGCCTGCCCTTCCGGGTCATGTTGAAGAGACGCGAGAATTTCCGCACGCGACGCGACGTCCCCTTCGCCATCGGCGTAGGCCATCAGTGCAAGCATGCGTTCTTCGGTGAGTTTCGCGGGCCGTGCCATCAGGAGCCCTCCTCTTCCCCGTTGGAGTCGCCCCCGTCGGTCGCGTCGTGTTGGTCCTGGGCGTCACCAGGTTCCTCGCCATCCGCGTCGTGCGACCGGCGTTCGGCCTTGGACGTACCTCCGCGCTCTTCGTAGCAATCGGCGAGTGCTTTTTGGAGCTTTTGCCGGGCGTGGAAAAGGCGAGACATAATCGTGCCCTTCGAGACCCCCATGACAACGGCCATCTCTTCGTAGCTGAGGCCATCGACCTCACGGAGAAGGATCACGCCGCGGTGGTACTCGGGGAGCGCATCGAGGGCGGCCGTGATCCGGACTTGGAGTTCCTTCCGCCGGATGACGTCGATCGGGTCGGCGCCGTCGATACGCCCCAGGAGCGGGTATTCCTCGTGTTCCTCGTCGTCGGCCTTCGCGGTCCGGAGGTCGAGTTCTGCCTCGCGGCGCCCCGGCTTGCGCAGCAGGTCGATCGCGAGGTTCTTAATGATGCGGTAGAGCCACGTGTAAAAGCTCGAGTCCCCTTGGAAGGTCGGGAGCCCCTTGTGGACGCGGATGAATGCATCCTGAACGATTTCGCGGGCATCGTTCTCGTCGCGGACGAGCTGAAACGCGAGGAGGTAGCCGCGACGCTGGTGGCGCTCGACGAGCTTCCGAAACGCAGCGTGATCCCCCTGCTGGGCGCGGGCGACATAGCCTCGATCTTCCTCAGCTTCTACTGACCGCCGCGCCTTCGCCTCTGCAGATAGCTGCTCGCGACTTTCGAAGCGCGCGAGCAGCGGCTCCGGGGGCATCACCCCTTCGGAACGCTCGGCCCCGTCGCGGTCGCCCTCGCGCGCGTCGTCGGCCGTTTCGCCCCCGGTCTCAACCGCAATCGCCATCGCGGCGCAGGCTAGTACGAAGGGGGCGTCGGTTGGGCGGCAAACGTCCGCACTAGCGCTCCGCGACGACGACGCGATCGAGGGTCCATTCGCTTCCGCTCGGCCGGAACGCCGCGGAAGCACGGAGCCCTTCGATGGGGTACTCGACCTCAACTTCAAGGCGGGAAGCGGTCGCCGCGAAGCGACGAATGCGAAGGAACGCCGTCCGCGGCAGCGCGTCGTGTTCGGGGATCCAGCGGATCGGATCTCCGAACATTCGAAACGAAGGTTTCTCGGCAAAATCGGAATGCTCGACGATCCGCAGCGGCGATCGACCGGGCAAGCTGCTATGCCAGAACGGGGAGAGCTCGCGGGCATCAAGAAGCTGCTCGAGGGCACGCGCACGCGTCGAAGCTGTGAGAATGACCGGCATCCCATCGTCCGACAGTCGCGCGACGAGGTTGTCGAGGTCGAGGTCATCCCCTTGAGGTCGCACGCGAATTTGCAAAAAATCCCCTAAGCCATGCCCGATGTAGAGCCCGCCATTTGCGCAGCGTTCAAAGGCGCCCCCGATTCGGCCGGGCGTCGCCGCGCAAGTACCAACGGTCGCCTCAAGCTGCTCACGCGGAACTGTTGGACGCACCGGCGCCCCACGAAACGTCACGCAGTCGGGCGCCTTCCGCAGGTCTTCAATCCATGCTTCAATGACTTTATCCTCGAGGAGTTCAACCTCGATCATTCCTACTTTTAGGAACGTCACAGGCATCTTGGATCCCCCCGCAGCGGAGACGACCGTGATCGGAAGTCCAAGCGCTTCGAGGTCGGCGCGTGTGTAGCCGAGCTCGACGGGGCCGAAGGCGACCCCCGGTTCGATCGCCATTGGGCACCGGTCGACGGCGACGGCAGGATGCCGTGGCTTCAGGGCGGAGAGGCGCTTTCCGACGGGCGGCGCTGGCGTGGAAAGCGCGGAAACGCTTGATGTTGTAGACGTTTGTTGCGGAGGTTCCGCCGCGGGCCGGGGTGAGCAGGCGGTGGCGAGAAGCGTCGCGGCGACGAGGTGGCGAGCGTGCATGGGCCACCAAACGGGCCGGCTGGGAAGAAGTTTCACCGGCTCCACAAAAGCAAAAAACGCCAACCGCGATGGCGATCGGCGTCTCCAGCGAGGCGTCGCTTACTTTCCGGAATTTTCCGAGAGTTCGACGTACTTGTGGCGGAGGTCGGTGAGGACCTGGGAAAGTAGCGTCTCCTCGTCACCGGTCAGGTTCCCCTTGGTCTTCTGCTCGAGAAGCCCAAGAAGATCGATATTTTGCTTCGCCAAAGGGAGGCTCGGCTCGACGTGCTCCTCCTCGGGATGCGGCGCATCCCCCATGTAGAGGAGCGCCGAATGGCTTAGCGAAAGGACGAAGGTCGCGAAATCGATGCTCGGAAGGTCGGGCATCGGTTCACTCCTCGTCGTCTTCGTCGTCGTTGTCGTCGTCCGCGTCAGGGGCGGCGGTCGCTTCGAAGTTCGGAGGGTCGATGGAAAACGGCGTCGCCTGGTCGGCAACATCCGGCAGGCTGCTCAGGTACTTTTCCTGCTCTTTCACGTCGACGGTCCCCGCGCGGAGGTTGCGCTCACGCACGCGAAGATCCCAGGTCCAGGGGTTTGCAGCTTTGGTGTTCGACATGTCGGTCTCCGTCGCAGCTCGAAACAAGCGGCGATGCGTGGGCGAAAAAGCGGCTCCGGGGAGCCGCTGGGACGGTGCAGTTACTCAAGAGGCCAAAAAGACGCAAGCGGGCTCAACAAGCCCGCCCGCGATCCCAGCAGCCGTGCGGGTGCTCAGTTCTTCTTCTTCTTGGCGCCGAGGTCGACGAGGCCAGCCGGATTCTTCTCTTCCGGCGAAAGCGTCTCGTCACGGAGTTCGTCGAACTCGGAAGCGGCCTCCTCGACCTCTTCGTCGGTCGCGGCGCGGACTTCGAGGACCTTCACTTTGTAGGTGAGGCGGACGCCGGCGAGTTCATGGTTCGCGTCGACGATCGCGAAGTCGTCGCCGAGTTCGACGACAGCGAGGAGTTCCTCTTCGCCGTCCGGGCCTTCCGCGACAAATTCGTCGCCGACTTCCACGTCGTCGGGGAGTTCGCTGCGGTCGATCTGGAAGACGGCTTCTTCGTCGCGGTCGCCGAAGCCTTCTTCGGGCTCGACGACAACCGTAAAGGAATCGCCGACTTTCTTCCCGTCGAGAGCCTTCTCAAGGCCCGGTACGATCTGGCCGTAGCCATGCACGTATTCGATGGGGCCCGATTCTTCGCCGTCGCTGGAGTCGATGAGCTCCCCGTCGTCGTCCTCAAGGCGGTATTCGAGAATCGCGAACGCGTTCGGGCCGATGGTGTCCATGGGGGCCTTCTTTCCGTTCAGCACGTCTACGTCAAGGGAGATTCGGCGCTGAAAGTCGCGCCAACGGGCGGCGCGCATGAGGCGCTGTGGTACGCTCCACGCCTCATGCGTCGTTTCGTTGTGGCCCTCGTCGCTTTGTCTGTCGCGGGGTGCCCGACGGGAACGCCCGACGCTAGGGCCGATGCGGAGGCGGACGCCCCCCACGGCGAGGCTGGCACCCGCTGGCCGTCGGGGGCCTGCCTGCTTGTCGGCGATCCGGCCGTCCCCGATGGGAATGGCTGCTGCCCGGCTGGCTTTCGGACAGGCTCCGATCGTGAATATTATCCAGGGGGTACGGCAACCGGCGGCATCTGCCCACGCGTCATTCTGGACGAATCCCTCGACGCCTGCGAACGCGAACTCCGCTGCCACCTCGATGACGGTTGCTACGAGCAGGAAATGCACGCTCGGAAGTGCCACGATGGCGGTCGCTAGCAGACTCGCGTAGAGCGCCGGCCATGACGGCGACGGTGCTCCTCGCAACGAGCTTTCCGCAAAGTGCCGACGACGCCGCCGGCCATTTCGTACGGACCGACGCCTTCGAGCGCGCTCAGCACGGTGCCGTGCACGTGCTCACCCCGGCTGCGGGGCGTGTCCCCGGCGTCGTAGAAGAACGCGATCCTCTTGGATCCTCAGCAAAAATTGTCGTCGAGCGTCTGCCCGATCGCGGGCTCTTTGGTTGGCCAGGGGCCGTTGCCCGGGTCCGTGAGCGCCCCCTCCGCCTCTTCGGGGCGGCGACCTTTCTGCGCGCCGCAACCACAGCCCTCGCACGACGCCCCGCCGACGAGACGATCGTCGCCCACTGGGCGCTCCCAAGTGCGCTCCCCGCAGTTGCGCTCGGCCGTCGCATGCGGCTCGTGAGCCATGGAGGCGATATCCGTGCACTCTGCAAGCTCCCTGCGCCACTCCGAACGCCGCTCCTACGTGCCCTCCTTGCGCAGACCGATCAGTGGGAATTCGTTTCCGAAACGCTCCTTGCCTCCCTGCTGGATCGCCTGAGTGACGGCGACGCGACGGCCCTTCGGCGGGTGGCGAGGGTCCGCCCGGCCCCGCTTGCCCCCATCGAAGCGCACCACCGCGCCGCTGGCGCACAGCTTCGTGCCGCCCACCGGCAGGCCCACGGCGGCCCGCTCCTCGTGAGCGTCGGTCGCCTCATCCCCAGCAAGCGCGTCGATGCCGCGATTCGCCACGCGGCGCGAACGCACGGCTCGCTCGTCGTGGTCGGCGACGGCCCTGAGGCGGCCAAGCTCGAAGCGCTCGCCAAGAAAACGGGGGCGGCGGCGACCTTCCTCGGACGCGTCGACCGTGGCACCGCGGTCGCATGGATCGCAGCGGCCGATGCGCTCGTATTTGCTTCCAAAATGGAAGGATGTTCGACAGTACTCCGCGAGGCGCAGGCGCTCGGAACGCCGGTCGTTCACGTGTAATTTACACGGACGTGCCGGCCACCAAGAGGCCGTCTTCCATCGTAAGAATTCGGTCGCAGCGGGCCGCCACGGTTTCGTCGTGGGTGCTGATGACGAAGGCAGTCCCCTCGTCGTTGGAGAGCTCTCGAAGGAGCGCGAGGACTTCGTTGGAGCTCGCGCGATCGAGGTTCCCGGTCGGCTCGTCGGCGAGGACGACGTCCGGTTTCATCATGAGCGCCCGTGCGACGGCGACGCGTTGCTTCTGGCCACCCGACAGCTTCGCCGCCAAAAAATCGATGCGGGACGAGAGACCGACCCGCGCCAGGAGCTCGCGGGCACGCGCGTTGGCGGCGCCATCGGGGTACATGCGTGCACCATACACGGGCATGAGGACATTCTCGAGGGCAGTAAAGTCCTGAAGGAGGTGGTGGAACTGAAACACAAAACCGAGGTGGCGGTTGCGAAGCGCGGAAAGCGCACTCTCGCCGAGACCGAGGGCATTTTCACCCGCGATTCGAAGCT
>JAAFHJ010000076.1 GCA_013298325.1 Myxococcales bacterium
TCGGCACACGGTTCATCCCGGGCATATCGGGGTTTTCCGGCACCACTTCCAGGGTCCCGTCGCCGTTCTGGCTCAAGACCTTGTAGGCGTAGAACGCGTGGAAGTCGGTGTGCACCGTCTGCGTCCGGACGTAGGCCGCGAAATTCTCGGTGAGGGCGTCCTTCTCGGTCTGCCCGCCGTAACTCATCGTCACGCGCATCGATGAGGGGTCGGCGAAGTAGGTGATCTTCGTCGCGTTCCGGTCAAGGATGACCTGGCCACCGCGAAAGTCGAACCGCTCGGTAGCGAACGTGACCTCGCGACTCTCCGCGCTCTCGGTCTGCACGACAATGTCCCGCGCCGACATCACGGGCCACGTGTCCGTCCCGAACCACCACGTGCCGTCGTCCAGCACGCGACGGTTGAGGCCGAGCATGTCGCACGTAAGCTCGATTTGCTGCCCCACAGTGCCCTTGTGAAGGGTCCACGCGTCAACGATGCGATCGATGCCCGTCGACGCTGGCGAAAGCGTCTCCCCACCCGCGCGAAGGATGTCCGAGAGGATGATCCGCGCCGACGCTGACCGCCAGAATCGCCCCTCGGACGTGGCCAGCATGCCGTAGGCACCGCCGAACATGCGCCCGCGCACGCGGCCGTTGAGCAGGACGGGGGACCGCATCGTTCCCACGAGTACGCCTTCACCCCAGGCGACTTCTTGCCGCCCTTCGAAGGGGGCCGGGTCGTCGGCGTCGATGTCGAAATCGGCCATCCAAAAGCCGAAGCGGGGGAAGTCAACGCGCGCCGACAGGACGTTTTTGCCGCGGATGGTGATCACGGGTTCGCGCCTCCAGAGACGCCAGGGGAGGGCGTCTTGCCGAGCGATTCCTGCCACTTCGCGTCGCGATAGTCGGCACGCTCGGCGATCTTAAAGTCGTAGGCGGCTTGGTAGGCTGCCTTCTTCCGCTCTGGGGTGTCCGCCGCGGCGGCTGCCGTCTCCCCCCACTGCTGTGCGAGTAGGACGTCCTCGTGCTGGATGCCAGGGCGAAGCCCGTAGCCCGTGCCCGTCGCTTTCGGCGAACCGAAGTATTCGAGCAACTCGACGACCACTTCGTCGCGACCCGGCCCGATGAACTTCTTGCCCGACACCTTTTTCACGTAGAAGCGCGAGCGCTTCGCCGCTGCCAACTCCGCGTGTTCGACGGTGATCGGCTTCGGCGGCTGCTTACCGCCCGCGGGTCGAATGCTTGCGGCGAGCCGGTCCCACGCCTCGCGGTGCGCGTCAGTCCAAAGGAGGATCGAGACCTTCGGCGTACACGGCGTGTAGCCCTTGTTGGTCTCGCTCGCGCCGTCCGCGCCTGGCGTTTCCTTCACGTCCCACTTCCGCTCGTAGTCGACTTCGACGTCCACCTTTGTGACCTCGAAAACCTCGTCTTGGATGCGGATGGAATCGCGATCATCGAGAATCATTTGGCGATCCCTTCGAAGAACTCCTTGAGCGCGCCCGCGGCCGCGTTGCCCGTGCGCTGCCCGACCGATTGCCCCGTTGCCGGGTCGGTCGCGTTCACCTGGATGACCATGCCAGAAGCATTGAAGTTCTTGGTATTTTGCTGCGTGTTGGCAGGCGTCGCGGTGCCACCCATCACGGTCATGGGGGCGCCGGGGCCGAGCATCCCGAGCGGTCCGCCCGCGCCCGCGAGGACGTTGCCGACGCCACCGAGGGAGAGCGTGCCGCCGATCATCGACCGCACGCGTTCCATGGCGCCGCGCACGAGCTCTAGGATGCGCGCGATCCACGTCTCCCAAGTCGCCGTCGATGGATTGATTCCCATCAGCGCGCCGATGTAGTCGCGGAGTTGCGTGAAGGTCGTGGAAACGTAGGTCCACGCCTGAAGGTAGGGGTCAAAGAACGTGTGGAACGTCATGGAAGCTTGGTCGAGAAGCTTCATGGTAAACTCGACGTTCGGGCCAATGACGCCAAAGACCGCGCCGATCGCATAACTGACGCCGTAGATGACTTGGGCGAGTCGTTCCATCTTCGCTGGGTCGCGCGTGAACTTGATGATGCCCTCAATTGCGGGCTTCATGACGTCGCCGAATCCATTCATGGTCCCGCCCATCAGCGCGAGATACATGTCGATTCCGCTGCTCAGGAGTTCCGACGCGAGGTTGATAAACGTCTTCATGCCGTCGCTAGAGATGGCGTCCATGAACGCCTTGCCCGCGTCGGAAAGCTTCTGGAACATCGCAACGAAGCGCGCGCCGCCCGCCTTCTCTGGATCGGTCGCGTCAATGACGACTTGCAATAGGCGCTTGAACCCATCAAACGCGCCTTGTGCGTTTGCCTTCATGAAGAGGTCAAACGGTCGGGACGCCAGCGTCGACAGCATACCGGTGACGGACTTGCCCGCCTCGAGCGTGGCCTGCCCAAGCTTGCCACCCGACAGCGTGTTCGCGACCGCCTGGGAGATGGCAGCGACCCCTTCGTCGGCGGAGATGCTGCCCGCTGAGACGAGCTTCTGCACCTGGTCACGGGTGAGCCCGCGGGTCTTCCCGATGGCGTCAAGAATGGCCCCCGTCCCGACGCCCGCGTCGGCGAGCATGTCGAGAGCTTCCCCGCCGAGCTTCCCCTTCGCCTTCACTTTTGCGATGGCGGAGATCGTCGTCTGCATCTTGTCGGCGCCGAACCGCGCACCAACGTCGCCGGCGGTGAGCATGAGCTTTTCGAGGTCCGACTCTTTGAAGCCCGCGGTCACGAAACGCTGCGCCATCGACACGACGTCCTTCGTTTCGAAGGGGGTATCGGCGGCGAACTTGTTGATTTTTGCGAACACGCGCGACGCGGCTTCTTCGCTGCCGAGCATGGTCTTGAAAGCGGTTAGCGTGTTCTCCTTGAACGACATGGCGTCTAGCGCCCACATGCCGCCAGCGACCGCGATCCCGCTCCCGACAGCGAAGGGGGCAGCGGCGAGTGCGGCCGCTCCCGCAACCTCGCCAAAGCTCGCGGCGACCACGCCTAGGGACTCGGTGAGCCCTTCGAACGACTTCATGCTGAGGCCGCCACTCGCGCCGCTCATGGCCTTCTGCTGCGACTGGATGCCGCCCATCGCCTTCTGAACAGCCTTTGCCGGGCCCGTCACCTGGTCCACCAGGCGGAGCATCCATTCGAGTGATTCCACGGGGACCTCAGCGGGGCTTCAAGTAGGTGTCACGAAACAAGAAAACGGTGTGCAGAAGCTCCGCGAGAAGGAGGGCTCCCGCGTCGCCGTGCTCCGAATCCTCCCCATCGCGGAAGGCGACGAGGCAGTCGGCGGCAACGCGGAAGTCCCCTCGCGCGGCGGTCAGGATTTTTTTTCGGCGGTGCCCGAAAGTTCCTGCGCGCGCTCGGCGACAACGCCATCGGCGCTAGGCCACTCGCGAAGGATTTCCTTCGCAATATCCTTTGCCGGCCAAACGACGCAGCGGTCGAATAGGAGGGCAAACAGCTTCGCCTTCTGCGACGCATCCTCGCTCAGGATCAGTTCGCGTTGGCGCTTCTGATCGATCGGCGAAACGCCCTTGACGACGAAGGTAGGGCCCTCGACATCGGGGATGCCGTACTCCTCGTTGCCTTCGATGTCCTTGATTTTGACCACGGCAACGCGGCCGTGTTCCTGCATCAGCGCGGCGACTTCTTCGCGGGTCGGTTTCATTCTTCCTCAAACGGGGAGACGCCGTTGACGGTTGCGTCAAGGACGTGAAGGTCAAACTTCTCAGTGAGGGCGTCAGTGCCCTTGCTGTGCGAGGCGTCGGCGCTGGTGATGCGGCACCCAAAGAGTTCGACGACAATCGGCTCGCCTTCGGCTTCTTCGCCAAACTCAGCCTTGATGTCGAACGACTTTTTCATCCAACCAGGCCCGAGCGCCTTGATGAGAACAAGCGCGTCCGACTTGAGGAGTTCAATCGAGGATTCGATGTCGTCCTCGCCCTCGGTGCGACCGATGACGCGAGAGCCTTTCGCGCGGACCTTTCCGGGGTCCGACGTGAACTTGTAGGAGAACGCCACGAAGCCGGGAGTGTCGGCGCCGAGGGCGGAAAGGGAAATGGACGACCACCCGTAGCGGTGGCCGTTAATGAGCGGTTGCGGAGACTTGGCCATGTTTTATCCCTCAGGCGACAGCGGCCGCGAGGGCCGGGTTTTCAAAGCCAAGGTCAACGTCGATGAACGAGGCTTTCCCCTTCGGGACGATGCGAACGCTGACCGGAATGCGACGCGTCGACAGGATGTTGACGTCGCTGCGGACGCTGGCATCGACCGAGGAAACGAACGGGATGGCGCCACTGAGTAGGACCGCACGAAGCTGCGCCTTGAGCGCGGTGCTCATGCTGCGCGCGTCGACGGGATCGATCTTCCCGTTGTCCGGTCCGCCCGTGATGACGCGGAAGGTATCGTCCTCGATGAACGGGAACATCGCGTCGTATGAAGTCGCGGCGGCGACGTTGATGACGCGGCGGTTTTCGAGCGGCGCGTAGTCGCTGCCCGGCGACGCCATCGTCCACCCCTGCGTGATGTAGAAGCCTGGCTTTCGCGCGTGCGTGCGGAGCGTGATGAATCGGGCGTCGTTGAGCCCTTCCGTGACGGCTTCGTCGCGGTAAAGCTTCGTGACGCCCGCGAGCGCGCCGGAGCGTGTGCGGCCGAGCGATTGCTGCACCGTCGACGTCTGAATACGGTTTGAGATCGGCCACGCTGCGGAGCGCTTGGCGATCTTCCCGTTCACCGCGACGTTGGCGTAGCCCGCAGCGATTGCGATGTGTGGCGCGGCGAACGAGGCGAACGAGGACTTGAGGTTCGCGTCGGTGTCTTCCGGCGCCTCGAGAAGCGCGAACAGGTACCGGTAGGACTGCTCTTCAAGCAGCATCTTGGATTCCACCGCGGTGCCGAGAACGGCGAGCGATGCAGCATCGGCGGTGGCCCCGACCACGTGGACCCACGAGAGGGCCACAGTCTGGTCCGCGCGGAGCGAATCGAGCGCCGTATTGAGGTCGGAAACCGTGAACTTCGGCGCGACGCTGGAACACGTGAACGCATCGCCCGTGTCGAAGCCGGTGCCGATGGTGAACCCGATGGTGAGGCCCGTGCCGGGGACGACGTAGGACGCACCGGGGACCGCGAGTACCGCCGAGAACACGTTGCCGCCGTCCAGCGAGTAGCGGAACTGGTTGCTCGTCAGCGTTGCCGAGCCCGTGGTGATCTCGACACGAAGGTCGTAGGCGTCCAGCGGCGTCCCGGTGACGGTGATCGTCCCGGTGAGCGACCCACCCGAAGCGGCGACGGTGACCGAGCCGATGGTGCCCGCCGTAGAGCCCGTGCATCGCATCGCGTAGACGGGGCCGCCTGCGTTTTCGAGTGCGAAAACAACGGCATCGACGAGCGGGCCGGTGCCGAGCGTCGACTTGGCGAGGGCCGGGTCGGAAAAGGCGTAGATGGTGCCGACCGTGCCGCTCGATGCGACGCCGATCTTGATGTGCGTGTTGCTGCCGCTATTGCCGACGAGGCCCAGTGCCCCGTCGACAAACACCTGCGAAATCTTGGGAATGGGCATGGATGGGTCCGATCAGCCGATGGGGGTGGAGAGGGCCGCATCAACGGCGGCGAGGTAGTCGGGCTCGGAGACGAGTTGACCGATGGCCCACCCGCGGAGTTGCTTCGCGACGGCAAGCTCCAAGCGGTGACCGTGGCGCGCGGCGATGGTCTCGACGGGCTCGAGCTCGGGAGTGGAGGGAGGCGATTCCGGCGCCTCGATGGGCGCTGGCGAGGCTTTGGTCATGGGGCGGTCCACGGCACCGACCCGTCGCCGGGCGTGCCTGCAAGGGGCGCGGCGTCAATGCCGGAGCCGGTGATCACGGTCTTTTGCGGGGACTCAAGCGGGCGCCAGACGGTGAACATCTGGACGACCACTACGCCGCGGTTGTGGTGTTCCTCGGGGAGCCAGTCCGACTCGCCGAGTTCGAGGGTCTGTGTGGTGTCGCCCGCGATGGCGAACAGCGACAGAACGAGGGCGTCTCGCATCGCCTCTGCCGCGTCGAGATCGGCGCCCCATAGGTGGACGCCTACGGCCGTCCCGATGCTGCGAAGGTGCCGCGTACCGCGCGAGCGAACGTGCGTGTGTTCGGCGGCGGCGAAGGCCGAGGAAATTGGAAAGCTCACCATCGCCGGGGGCACGCGATGCTCGGCGATGGCTTTGCGTCCGCGCGCTACCTTGAGGGTCGGAACGCGCGCGAGCATTTCCGTCTCAAGGTCGGTCAGGAACTCGGAAAGGTGCGCGGTCATTTGCGGAAGATCCTGGAAAAGAACCGCTTCGTGGCGGCCTCAAGAGGCGCCTGCCACATCCCGAGTCCACGGGCCCGCGTGGGGACCATGGGCCGGGCAGGAAGGCGCTTTGAGCGGACGCCGTATTGGTGCGCGCTTGCGTAACGAACGGTTGTCCCGATGCGGACGCCCGCGGACGAAGGCGAGTAGGAGAACGAGGCGCGGAGACGCCCCGTGTCGAGGAGTGGCTTCCCGCCGACACGGCTCACCTTTTTGGTCTTGAGAAAGCGACCGCCCGCGCCACGTTTGCGGCCGCCCGAAGCCTTGTGCGAGCCCTTAATCGGAGCCCAAGGCTCGCCGTAAGGATCGCGACTTCCGCGGAAACCGCGCTGCAACTCCGTCATGGCCGCAGCGCCAAGGACATTCGACAAGCGGGCCATGGCGCTCGCCCCGCTCGCAAGTGACTGGAGTTCCGATTGTAGCCGCGCCAGCTTCCCCCAGTCCCCACGACGGAACAGGCGGATCTGAATGGCCATTATCGGGTGAACGGGTCACTTCGTGTCGGGAGGGAGATCGCGAGCGAGACGTCGAACTCGGCGTCGCCCACGACCTTCGAATCGGTGACGCCCTGAGGCGCGAGGCGTCCGTCCGCCACCATCGCAAGCCATTTCACGGCTTCGTTGGCAGGGCGGTCAAACGCCTCTTCGCTCTCGGGGTTCATGCCGCGGTTGCGCATCAGGTTGCGCGCCGCGATGGCGGAAACGTGCTTTTTCAGCGACACCGGCCACGCCGTGAGGGGCAGCGTGTACCGGCACGCGAGGTAGTCATCGGCTTCCGCGCTCGCGACGAGGATCGCGTCCTCAATCTCGCCCGTCGTGAAGGTCACCAGGGACCCCGTCGGACCGAGCGTGGCGAACTCGGAAGCCGTGACGTAGGCGGTCACTTGCGCTTGCCCTTGGGGGCGTCAGCGTCCGCGTCGCCCTCAGCGACAGGAGCCTTGAGCGCGGCGAGTTCCTCGCGGAGCGCATCGCGTTCGGCGCGAGCTTCCGCGAGTAAAAGCTCGTAGTTACGCCGCTCTTGCTCGTAGAACTCGCGCCACTCGCCGTTCGTGGACGGCATTGACTGCGAGGCCATGGTCAGTTGTGCTCCAGCACAAGGACGCCGGGGAGGCTGCCGCCGGGGGCGATCGTGTAGCGGTGCGCCACGAAGTAGAGATGGCTGAAGAACCGCGTCTCGTCGTTCGCAGCGTTGAACTCGACGATCGGCGCAGCGGCGGCGGCGTTGTACCAGAACGCGAGGGCGTTCCGCTTGAGGAGGAGGCTCCGCTGCTTGACGGCCGGGGGAACCGTGTAGGCGTTGTCGACGTTGAACGTGCCAGCGGCGAACGCGACCGTGAGGCCCGTGGTGCCGTTGCGACCAACAATCGTGATGACGTTGGAGTCGATGAGCGAGATCGAAGCGCCTGCGGTCGTGGTGTTGATATCCGCCGACCAGTTCACGCCGCCGTCGGTCGAAAACTGGAACTTCGCCGTCCCGTGCGCGCCGCCAACGGTGACGCGGAGGCGGAGGTCGTACGCCTTGAACGGGGTGCCGGTGACCGTGAGGACCGGGGGCGTGGTGCCCGCGGGAACGACGGTGCCCATGCTGCCGCTGAGCGGCAGGGAGTCGCGGACCACGAGCGGGATCCCGCCGTAGGTGCCAATGATGCCGTTGCCAGGAAGCCCGTTCTGGAGGTTCTGATTCGGGATGAAAAGCGGGCGATTCTGCGAATCCTTCTGCTTCTGGATGTCGCCGTAGGACTTGGACGACACTGCGAGAGCCACGACGTCCTGCTGTTCGTCGCCGAACATCGTCTTGGCGTCGATGAGGAGTTCCCAGTCGAGGTAACGCGGGGTGCCGCTGTTGTAGACGTCACGTCGGAGCGCACCGGCGGCGACCGCGGCGGTCAGGACGCGCTGATCCATGCAGCGCTGAGCCTGCTCCACCATCTTGCCGGGGAGTTCGTCGATGAGGTTGATGCCGCCGTCGCTGGCGTTGCCGAGGCGGGTCGTGCTGGTCGCGAGCGAGTAGCGCTGAAGGATCGCCGTCTCGCTGGCGGTCTTGACCTTCTTGTACACGGCGTCATCGCCGTCGTTCCGCGACTCGTACTCGCCGAGAACGCCGAGGTAGGGAACCGTGATGCTGTTGCCAAGGTCGTTCGACCCAAGGCCAAGGCTACCCATCGTGACGGCTGCGCCGGTCGCGACGAGGGGGGAATTCATGAAGACGTTTTTGCCCGAAAGGGCGATGCGAACCGCGTCCTTGATTGCGGGGGACTTAACGGCATCGGCGATCGAGTTTGCGCTAGCGGCCATGGTGACTCCAAATGCAAACGGGCCACTCCGTCAGGAGCAGCCCGTGATGGGTTGAAACGTGGTTGTTTGGGGCTCAGTCCGTGATTCCGGCAGCGGCGCGGAGGGAGTTGTAGAAGGCCGGATCGGCCTGCTCAATGCGGATGAGTTCCGTGACCGAGAGCTCGCGGAAGCCCTTCGCGCCGGCGATGGCCTTGGCCACTTCGGCGTTTTCGACGCTCGTGGTCGGCTCGGAGACGCCACCGCGCGGGAGGACGACGGGCGCGTGCGCGAGGTAGCCCTTGAGGTGTTCCGTCGGGAGCGACTTGGCCCACTCTTCCTGAGCGGGGGTCAGCTTCCCATCGGTGCGGCCTTTCTCGACAAGCGCATCGTGCACGCGCTTCGCTTCAATCGCCTCAATCTCGGCGACCTTGGCGACGGCTTCGTCGTGCTTGGCGGCCTTCTGCTTGAGGGCGTCAATTGCGCCAATGGCAGCGGCGAACGAGTCGACGCCGAGGCTCTTGGTGATGGCAACCTCAAAGCCCTTGGACTCCGAGAGCGCCTTCTTGGTGATTTCGAGTTCTTCCATGGTCGGTTCTTTCTTGACGCCGACGCTCGGCGCGGGTTCGGGGGGAGCGAATCGGCCCATCGCCTTCGCGAGAGCCTCGGGGTTTGCGCCGACAGGAACGACGCTAATCTCGTGGAGTTTGCAGTCGAAAAGCCGCCGAATCTGCTTGCCGTCTACCTCTTCGTAGACGACGCGACCGGGGCGGAAGCCGATGCTCACGGCGTTGAGGAACTTGGCTTTGACTGCCAGCCAGATCCGCTCGGCTTCCTCATTGATGTCCGCCGTGGCGAACTGAATCCGCACCAGAAGCGCGGGCAGTCCGTTCTCGATGCCTACGCCAACACTGATGGCCTTGCCGATGGGCATCGACCACATATCGTGCATCCAAAAGATGACCGGGTTCTTGCGGAACTCGTCGAGCTGCCACGTCGCCTGGTCCACAACCTCGCCGTCGCGGTCGAGTACCGACGTCGACGCTACAAAGTCGGCCCATCGGCCTTCTTCGTCGAATGCCTTGAGGGCGAACGACGCCGCATGAAGCTTGGTGTCTTGGGGGGTCATCGGTCCATCCGTTCGCGAGCAATGGCGCCAAGACTGGGAGGCGCGTCGTTGATCTGTTCGTCGGCCCACACGATGACGTTCTCGTCGTCGATGGCCGGAATGACGCCGAAGCCGTCGCCCGCCTTCGCGGTCGGCTGAGTGCCGAAGCCACGTTGACCGCGCGCCTCTTCTTCGGTCAGCGTCATGACCGAAGATCGGCAATTGAAGTGCATCGGCGGGGAGTGCGTCCGCCACCAGGGATCGTCGGCAGGGAGAACGGTGCCGTCGCACGCCTTGCAGATGGTCGTGATCCGCTCGTCCAGGATGGCGTCGAACATCCAAAAGGGCCGATCGTTGAGGACGTCCGGATCGATGGCCCGCTGGTAGCGGCCCGCCGCATAGGCGGTTTGAAGGTTCGTGCGGAAGATAGTTTCAAGCCGCCACGACGGCGCATCTACCGACTCGCCCCACGCGCTGACGAGGGCCGGGCCCACTTCGCGCTTGAAGTCCTCCAGCGTTGAGCCGTCGCGGATGGCTCGCTGAAGCGCCCTGTAGGCGTCCTGCACGAGGTCCAGTTGAGCGACGCCGGCGACGTAGAAGGCCCGCTCGGCGATGGCCTTGCGAGTGGCGGCGCGGATGGCGTCCGTCATCGGAACGCGTTCCTCGAACCACTGAATGGCCTCGTCGAACGCGACAGCGTCAAACGCCACGTCGGGCCACGCGTCAGCCACGGTCTTGCTCCAGCGACACGCGCCCCGCGCGGTCGGCGAGGGTAAGCGCCTGTTCGACGAGGCGTTGCAGGCGGCTCGGGCGCATGGCCTTGAAGGCTTCCGTGATGGCCGACTCGGCCTCTTCAAAGGAACCCGCCGCTTCGATGGCGGAAAGGACCTTCGCAAGGTCCTCGTCGAGTGTCGCGGCAGCGGCCTTGCGGGCGGCGTCCACGGTGTCGTCGACGAAGCGTTGACCGCGCACCACGCCGCGGTTGCGGGGGAGGCTTAATCCGCTCTTGGTGAACGCCTTGGCGCCATCCGGCAGCGGGTCTTGCGGGTCGGCAGGAGGGTCTTGCGTCGGGACGGGCGGTGGCGTCTGAGGATCGGCCGGGGGAGTGGGAGCAGGGGCAGGCGGCGCTTCGGCGAGAAGCGGGATCCCGCGCTCTTCCAGCATCGTCTCGACGTCGACGCGTGGCGATGCGGCCTTGAGCTTCGTGACGCCATCGGCGAAGGCGGACGTGCCCTGGTCCTCGGCAAGTTGGTCCTTTTCCTCAAGGACTGCGCGCAGCGGCCACGGGGCAAGGTCTGGCTTGCCGAAGTTCGCATCGGCCCAGTACGCGAGGTACTTGTCGTGCTCCCACGTCGATAGGGCTTCGGCGCAGTTTTTTCGAACCTGCCCGAACATGTTCTCTTGAAACGTTGCGCCGGTGCCGACCGCGCCCGCAACCTCGGTCCCGAGGTTCTGCGCGAGGATGGCAATGGCGATGCGCTTGTTCGCAGAATCCTCTGCGGTATCGAAGGCTTCCCACGCACGGGCCATCGACTCAACGATCCGAACCTTGATTCCCGGCGGGGGCGCGATGCCAGCGCCCGCGCGGATGGTTCGCATCCGAGCGGCGAGCTCGTTGCGGAACTCCTTGCCCGCGGCGCCCATTCCGGCGGTCATCCCGCCAGGGCCAGGGCCGTCCGTCTCCGCGACGAAGAACGCGCCGCCTTGCCGTTGAAGGTAGTGACCGCGCTCGGTATCGCTGAGGTGCTTGGTCAGGTACGCGCGCGCGCTTGCCCGCCAAGGGCCAAACATTGCCGGCTTCTTTATCCCGTACGGGGTAAAAAGCACGAATTGCGGATCGTTCTCCTCGATGGCGATCTCGTGACCGTAATCGAGCCCAAGCGACGCCTTCGTGGTGACGCGGACCTTCCACCTCTTCGTCGACGAATCCCAGCGAAGATGGCGTGGGTTCCACGTCTTCATGACCGGGACCTCGCGGTTTCCGATCTTCGTCCACACGCGCTGCGTCAGGCTGACGCCGAGGAAGAACCCCCAGAAGAAGTTCCGCTGCGCTTCCGCCGCGTCGAAGATCTTCCAGTAGTCCTCTTGCGTCTCAAGCGCCTTCACTGGTCGGCTCTTGCCATCGAAGGTCAAGGGTGCACCAAGCACCGAGTCACGCAGTGTGCGCGTGGCCGAAAACACGCGGTCGTCGGCGAGCATGTCGTCACACAGCATCGCCGCAAGCGAGAAGTTCCCCGCGTCGGCGTAGCTTTCCGCCAGGTCGATTTGCTCGTCCGTCCAGCCCACGGGCGAGCGCAACGAATCCGGCTCTTCCCAGGATTGAATATCGGACTCGTTCACCATGTGTGGATCTCGGTGTCTTCTTGGTAGGAAAGTGCATCAAACGCGCCCGCGAGCGCGTCGACTTGGTCGTCGTGCGGGTCTTTTACGCCAGTGAATCCGAGGACTTCGGCGAGGAAGTCATCGGCCCATGGCGCTTCGTTCGGCAGGTGTATCTTGTGGGAGTTCCACGCGGCTGCGACAGGTTGCGCACGCTGGAACTTGTCGGCTTTTGCCCGCATCCCAGTGATGGGAAAGTCAGCCATCGCGAAGAAGTCGATGGTCGCGTTCTCGGTGCCGCCGATGTACGCAACGCGGGGAGCGTGCGGCCATTTTGCGCAGAACTCAGCCGCTTCGTTCAGGAAGTCGGTGATTCGCGCCTGTCTGCGCAGAACATCGAGGACGTAGATGCGCCCTTCGGGGTCTTGTCCGAGGGCAACCGCAACCGAGAAGTCGCTCGTCTTCTTCGTCGTGTACGCGAAGTCGAAGCCGATAACGATGCGAAGGTTCGGCGGGATCGCGCTTGCAAACGACGGCGTTCCTTCGAAGACGGCGCCGCCGCGCGGGCGGGGTTCGCCCTGGTAAAGGCTCGCCCACGTGTAGGCGTTCGCCATCTTGGGGCGAAGTTCCTCAATCGGCCAACGCTCGGGCCAGAGGGTCGTGCCGTCGTCGTTGACGGCGGGCATCCAAATGTGTTTGTTCCAGCGGCTCGCGGGGTCGTTCGCGTGCACCCAGGCGATCAGATCGTCGGGGGTCCACCGCGTGTGAAACACGAACACGGAGCCGCCTGGCTCAAGACGCGTTTCGGCGACGTCGGCCCACCAGTCGAGGAGCATTTGGCGGTAGGCGGGGGACTCCGCTTGCTGACGATTCTTGTACGGGTCATCGACGATGAGGAGGTCTAGCCCCTTGCCGGTGAGCGCGCCGCCGACGCCGCCAGCGACGAGCCCGCCACCTTGGGTCGTTTCCCAGTGCTCCAAGCGGTTGCCCGCGGGCTGAAGCTGTAGCCCTCGCTCAGTGACCCACGAGCGGACCTTGCGGGCCTTGCTGCGGGCAAGGGTCGCCTCGTAGGTGAGGTAGCCGCATCGCTTGTGAGGGAACTTGAGAAGCGTCTGCGCCAGGAACGCGAGGCAGGTCTCGGTCTTGGCGTGGCGCGGGGGAGCGTGCGCCGTTCCGCGAACGGGCTCGGTCCACGACCGCTCGAACAGCTTGACGAGGGGGTCTAGGTGCCGCGGCGCGACGTTGCCGCGGGCAAGGGTCGGGACGAACTCGTAGAGCCCGCCGTCATTCCGCTTCGTCGTCGCCGGCTTCAGGAACTGCGCGCGCGTCTTCTGGTACCCCTCCACCTTCCGGATGAGTGCCAGGGGTCCCGCTGCCATTGAGTACGCTTGCCGCGACGTCGAGATCGCCGAAGCGTCCGAGGCTCCGGCT
>JAAFHJ010000077.1 GCA_013298325.1 Myxococcales bacterium
AACGCCAACGCGACCGCCTGCGCCGTCGCCCCCAAGGCGAAACCGACCGCAGCGCCGCGCCTCATGCTCTTTGAGTCGCGAAGCGCCCGCGCGAAGAGTGTGAGGGCAATAAGCGGCGCCAGCGGCCGCAGCGGCCCCGCATAGAGCCCACCCGCAGCCAGGAGCACCCCGCCGAGCACCCCGGTCACCAGCGGCCTCATGTTCGTGGCGATCGACGTAACGACAACGGCCCGATCCCAAACGAGGGGACCGAGCCGGTCGACGAGTCGAGCAAAAATGCGTGGAAAATTCAGAAGTAGAGCGTCGCGCCGAGGGTGAAGAGTCCGCCGCCAGACTTGTTCGTCGTCCGGCCGCTGCTCCCGTCGACAAACTCGGCCTGGTAGGTATTCCCGTCGATGCGATCGCGAACGAAGAGGCGGAAGTCGCCGTTGACAGCAAGGGAACGACCGAGGCGCCACTCGGCACCGAAACCGGCATGCCCGCCGAAGTAGCCGTAGCTGTAGGAACTCGTTGTTCCGTAGGGGTTCGACGTCGTGCCGCGGTCCCAGTAGGGGTGCTGCCCTTCCGCGCTCGCCGCCGACCAGCCGAGGCCGCCGATCAGGTAGTACTGGAAGGTGGAGGCTGGGTTGAGGAACCACATGGCGTTGAAAGAGACGGCCGACTCGGTGCGGGAGAGGCCGTTGTAGTCGGTGCCGGCGAACACATCGACGTTGCCTTCGACGGCGAAGGAACGGTCAAAACGGTAACGAAGACCGGCACCTGCGCCGCTCATTGCCCCTTTTCCGCCGAGGCCAACGCCCTGGAGGTGGAGGTTCAAGCCCCACTCCCGCTGAAAGCGCGGGCGGACGTTGTTCGTGCGGACGTAGAGGCCCGGTTGCGGCGGCTGCTGGGGCGCCGGCTGATAGTAGTTCGTCTGCCGGTTGCCGGGGACGATGACGACGCGGGTGGTACCCGGCTGCTGGTACGGCTGCTGGGGGTACTGGGGATAGACCGGCTGCTGGGGGTACTGAGGATAGACCGGCTGCTGGGGGTACTGGGGATAGACCGGTGCCGGCGGCGCGACGATCACAGGTGGTGCGAGCACCGGCGGCGCGACGATCACGGGCGGTGCGACCACCGGCGGTGCAACCACCGGCGGGGCGACGACGCCACCGCCGACGGTCACCGAGGCTCCGGCCCGCGCATCGGCGCAAAACCAAGAGCCCGGCGGGCAATTCTGGGCGAGCGCGTCACCGGCGGCAAAAAGGACGGGGAGGGCGAACGTGGCGGCAATCAGGGGGCGGCTGGACATGGCGTCGGGTCTCCTTCGCGGCGAGCGCGGCGTGATGCACTGAGCAACCGTCGTGCCACGCAGCTTCGCAACGAGATCGGGCGATCGAGAAGCAAGCGCCGTCGAGTGTAGCGCCTCGTTCACGGAAATCGGGTTAACAAGCCGTACCATCTATGGCTCTCCCTCTCGTACGGCTCGCGCCCGGCCACGTACAACCGCTCTTTCACGGGCACCCCTGGGTATTTGCGCAGGCGATCGCCAAGGTGGAGGGTTCGCCGGCCCCCGGCGATGAGATTCGCGTCGTCGATCCGCGTGGGAATTTCCTCGGTCGCGGCTATTGGACGCCCGGATCGGCGCTCGCGGTGCGCATCTTGGTGCGCGACGAGACGACGCCCCTCGACCTGCCGTTTTTTGTGAAGCGCCTCCAAGCGGCGGCGGCGCTCCGTCGCGATCTCGGGATCGCGACGCCGGAAAATACCGGCTACCGGCTCGTCCACGCGGAAGGGGACGACCTACCCGGTCTCGTGGTCGACCACTTTGGTGGGGCGCTCGTCGTTCAGTTCCTCACGCGCGGGATGAAGATCCGTGAGCCGATGCTTGTCGCGGCGCTCCGCGAGGCGTTTGGGGCATCCACGATCTTCGAGCGGACGCCGAAAGAATCGGCGCGCCTGGAGAGCTTCGAGCCGAAGACGGGGCCGCTTTGGGGGGACGCACCGAAGGAATTTGCCTTCCGGGAACGGGGGATTGAGTTTCGTATCCCCGCGGAAATTGGGCAAAAAACCGGCTATTACTTCGACCAGCGCGGCCTTCGGGCCCGCGTAGAGAGCCTGTCGGCGGGGAAGCAGGTCCTCGACTGCTACAGCTTCGTCGGGAGCTTCTCCCTGGCGGCGGCGCGCGGTGGGGCCGCTTCCGTGCATGCGGTCGATGCGAGCGCGATTGCTCTTGAAACGGCCGCAGAAATTGCACGCGCAAATAAGCTTGATCGGAACGTCTCCTACGAATGTATCGACGCGAAAGAGGCACTCACTGCATCGCGGGGGAAGTACGATCTTGCCGTGGTCGATCCGCCGCGCCTCTCGCCGACGCGGGCCAACCGGGATCAGGCCCTCGCCGCCTATGCGCGCGTCGCCGAACTCGGCGCGCGTGCGGTAAAACCGGGCGGACTTCTTGTGTTTTGCTCGTGCTCGGCCGCGGTGGACGTCAACGCGCTGACCCGCGCCCTCGCCCAAGGGGCGACCCGCGCCAATGTGCGTGCGACTGTCCTTGAACGGCATTTTCAGGGGGGCGATCACCCGGTCCCCGCCGCGATGCCGGAAGGGCTCTACCTCAAAGCGCTCATTGCACGGATTGATGCCAAATGAAGCCGCTCGCTTCGCTTTCCGACGACGTCGCTGCGAAGATTGAGGGGCTCCTTTTTGACCTCGACGACACCTTCCTCGACCACGGCGCTCTCCACGAAGCGACCTACCGGGCCCTCTTTCGGCTTCGCGAGGCCGGAATTTCCGCGGTGGGACTCACCGGGCGCCCGTCAAACTGGGCGGAAGTCGCGGCGCGCCTCTTCCCGCTCGCCGGTTGCGTCGCCGAAAACGGTGCGCTCGGCTGGTACCTCACCCCCGCGGCGAACGGGCGTACCCGCCTCCAGCAGTGGGACCCGGTCCCCCCGGAACTTCGCCGGGACCGCGTGGCGAAACTTAATGAAATCGTTCGTGAAATAGCACGCGCGTTCCCCGCGCTGGCCCTCGCTGACGACGGCCACGGGCGGGTGAGCGATCGGGCTTGGGACGTCGGCGAGTTCTCGACGGTTTCGCCGGAAATGATCGCGGAAGTGACCAACTTTCTTGAAGATCGTGGCGCGAAAGTCCGCACCTCTAGCGTGCACCTCCACGCGACCTTCGACGGCCACGACAAAGCGACCGGCGCCGCGGCCTTTCTTTCCGCGCGTTTGGGTGTCGATCCGGGGGCGGTTCCGCTCCGTTGGGCCTTCGTCGGCGACAGCGGGAACGACACCCCTTGCTTCAACGTCTTCCGCGTCGGAGTTGGCGTTGCGAATCTTCACCAGGCGCGCCTCGCCATCTTGCCGCGTTATTTGACGAAATTGCCCCGCGGGGCCGGCTTCGTCGAGCTGGTAGATCGCCTTGTCGCCGCTCGAACGTCGGCGTGCTAGCCGAGGGGCATGTCCGCCAACGCCGACTTCCGCGCGATCGCCGAAAAACACCTCTACGGCAACTACCGTCAGGCGCCGTTTGTTCTTGAAAAAGGGCGCGGTTGCGAAGTTTGGGACGTCGAAGGGAATCGGTTCCTCGACCTCTGTGCCGGCGTCGCCGTCTGCGCGGTTGGGCACGCCCACCCGAAACACGTGGCGGCGATCGCCCACCAAGCGGCGACACTCACCCACGTCTCGAACTGGTTCTACAATCGCGTAAACATTGAGCTTGCTGACAAGCTCGCCGCGATTACCGGCTTGGACCGGGTCCTCTTTTGCAACTCGGGGGCCGAGGCGATCGAAGGGCTCCTCAAGCTAGCGCGCCACCATTTTTGGGGGATCGGGAAGCCGGAGAAGAAGCGCCTCATCGCCTTCCACAACGCCTTTCACGGACGCACGATGGGGGCGCTGTCGCTCACGGGGACGCCGAAGTACCGAGAAGGATTCGGTTCTCTCGAAGGCGTGACCCACTTGCCCTACGGCGATCTCGCCGCCGTCGAAGCGGCGATGGGGCCCGATGTGGCAGGGATCCTCGTGGAGCCGGTGCAAGGCGAGGGGGGCGTGCTCCCGGCACCGGAGGGTTTTCTTCAGGGATTGCGGGCGCTTTGCGACGCGCACGGCGCCTTGTTGCTCCTCGACGAAGTGCAGACCGGCGTCGGCCGGACCGGCTCCTGGTTCGGGTACCAGCACTTCGGCGTGAAGCCGGACGCGGTCGCGATGGCGAAAGGGCTCGGCGGCGGCTTCCCGATCGGCGCCTTCGCCACGACGGAGGCGCTCGCTGGCGCCCTCCCGCCGGGGACCCACGGTACGACTTACGGTGGAAATTCGCTCGCTTGTGCCTCGGCGCTCTCGGTCCTCGCGATCGTGGAAGAGGAGAAGCTCGCCGAAGGGGCCGCCCAAAAAGGGGAGTTCCTCGCGAAGGCGCTTCGCGCGATTGTTGAGGAATTTCCTAAGGTTTGCGAACAGGAACGCGGCGTCGGTCTCCTTCGTGGCCTCGTGCTTCGGGAGGGCTTCGTTGCCCGCGACGTCGTTCCGCAGATTTTTGCCCGGGGCGTGCTTGTCATTGGCGCCGGGGACCGCGTCCTCCGGTTCTGCCCGCCGCTCGTCGTTACCGAGGCCGAGCTCGCCGAGGGAATTGCGGCGGTCCGCGCCGTCATTGCCGAGCTTGCTGCTAAATAGTCGAAGAGAAAGGGGCCAGAAAAGGGCCCCTTTCGTGTGGTAGAGGCGCTCGCCGATGGCCGCTCCCCCCGGAAAAACCTGTCCCGCCTGCGGAAAAGCGGTCGATCCGCTGCGCGCGGGGCCGGTGGCGATCGTCGGGGGCACGTTCCACCATTTCTGCAATAGCGCATGCAAATCGCGCTTTTACGAAGCGCGAGTCGCGTCGGAAGCGGCGACCGCCGACCCGCCCCCGGTCACCCTCGCCGCCCCGCTTACGATTCTCCCGGCGCCTGTGGCCGTTTTCGAGGCGAAGGGCTCGTTGGAAAAGACCGCGCCTGCCCCCGCCGTCGCCCCCGCAGAACCGCTCGAAGCGGTGGTCCCTTTCGCGGTCCCTCGTTACGATACTCGCGTACTTGCTCCGCTTTCGCGCGAGGTAGCTGCGGAAGAGCCCCCTCCGGAGACCCGGCGAAGCCCCGAGGAGGACGACCTCCCGGAGCCGGCTGACACCGAAGATCCGGAAGAATATCGAGGTTTTCCCGCCGACGAGCATGAACAGGACGACGTCGACGGCGGTGTCGTCGCCCCGGCGAGTGTGCCTCTGCGACCGACGGCGCTCCCCGCGCGTCGACGAGCGGTCCCCGTCGCTGCGGTGCCGCCCGGGTATCGCCTGCCGGCCGTCGCCGCGCTTGCCGCGTTCCTCGCGTTTTTCCTTCCTTTTCTGGGGCTCTCCGTCGCTTCGTTGACGCTTGGCGCCGTCGGCTTCGGCACCGTCCTGCTCCTTGTGCTCCTCGTGACCGATCGCGAAGCGCCGCGGGCCCCGCTCCGGGCGCTTTCCCGGGTACCGCTGCTGGTGGCGCTTGCTGGGGCAATTATTCAAACGTTACGGGGAGATGGGCGCAGCGCCGCGACGGTGACCTTGGCCGCGGCGATCCTCTTTGCGGTCGCCGTCGGCGATCTCGTCGCCGCCCTCGTCCCCGACCCGCGAAACCGCGTCCGTGCCCTTCGCGACCGTCTCGAGGCTGTCGGTGCTGGCGTGTTTCGTGGCGATATCGTTCGCGTTTCCGCCGGAGATACGATCGCGGCCGATGGTCATGTCGTCGACGGCGAAGGGGCGGTTCATCTCTTTCCGGAAGCAAGACGGGTCGTTGCCGTCGGCCCCTTCGGTGATGAGCGGACCGTTGTCACGACGCTCGCCGCAGGCGCCGAGTGCACGGAAGGCGCCTTCGATCTCGCCGTCGATGCGCTCACGACCGACGCCCAACTCCTCCACGCCGCCGAAGACGAAGCGGCCCCCGAGCTCTCCCCGCGGTTTGCCGCGCTCGTCGATCGCGCCCCCTACGCGGCACCGCTCGCCGCCCTTGTTGCTGCATTTGCGGCGTTTGCCGGGCGAACCGACGAGTGGGATACGATCCTGGCTGCCTGCGCTGGGGCAACCGCATTTCTGCCGTATCCGCTTGTTGTTCTTTCGGAAAGAGCGCTCGCCGACGCACGCCTTCGGGGTGTGCTCCGCGGGGTCTTCTACACCGACGGCGACGCCTTCGATCTTGCGGCCCGCGTCGACGCGGCAGTGCTCTGCGCGCGCGGCGCCGTCCTCGAAGGGGCGCCGATTTTGTGCGCGCTCCTGACCGATGGTTCGGTAACCGAGGAGGAGCTGATCGCGCTTGCCGCCGGCGCCGAGCGCGATTCGAAGCATCCGATGGCCGATGCGATCCGGAGCGCCGCCCAAGACCGGGACGTGCTGCCGGCGCCGCTCCTTCGTTGCGAAGAATTTCCAGGTCTTGGCGTGGAAGCACGCGCCTCTGGCGAGACGGTCCTCGTCGGCAACCGGGCCCTGCTCCTCCGCCACGGCGTCGCGTTGGGGCGCCTGGAGGCGGCCGCCACCGACCTGGAAAGTGTCGGAAAACTAGCGCTTTTTGTCGCGCGTGCCGGGCGTTTGATCGGCCTCCTTGGCTTCGAAGATCGCCTCGCGCCGGAAGCCCATCGCACGATCGCGTTGCTGCATGATGCATCGATCGAACCGATCCTGCTCTCTGGTGAGTCGCGGGCCTCCTGCGAGGCGATGGCGACGCAGATCGGTATCGATCACGTACGTGCGGAGGTCCTCCCCGGCGATCGGGCCGCGGAGGTCGCCCGGCTGGCGGAGGCGGGGCACATCTTGGCCGCCGTCGGAAGTCCGCGGTGGGACGAAGCGACTCTCGGCGCGCCCCACGTCGCGGTCCTCCTCGGGCCCGGGCTCGCGCGTCGGCGCGATGACGAAGTAAATTCCGAATACGCGAAGGATTCCAATCGCGTACGAAGGCTCGGCGAACCGTCCACCGGCGCTGCACCGACGATCCTCGTCCACGATGGCGATGGCGCCAACGCCGCCTGGGCCCTCGCCCACGCGAAATCCTTCGATGGTCGTTTCCGTCGAGCCCTCTTCGCGGTCGCCGTCCCTGGGGGCGCCGCGCTCCTCGGCCTCTCCTTCGGCCTCGCCCCAGGGGCCCTGGCCGGCCTCGCCGCGGCGATTGCGGCGATCGCCGTTCCGCTCGTCCTCCGAGATCCGGCCACCCCAAGCGGGCTCCCCACCACCGACGCCCTCCCCAAGCGCTGAACGCGCGGTGGGTTGTCCAGCTGAATCGTCAAAATTCCTGCGCAAGATGGCGAAAAAGAATGACGATCGATGGCGCGATCACGATCATCTTTCTTCTGTCTTTCACCGATGCGCGATAGCTTCATGGATCGCAGTCGTGGCGAGTCATCGCTCGCGCCCCCGACCGACACCGTCGACTCAGGGAATCTGCATCGGACTTCACCCTCGAGGCTATGGTCGTGGCGGACGCAGGAACCCCCAAGAAGTCAGCCAAAAATCCGTTCGAAGAACGGATCGGTCAGGTGCTTCGCGGGAAGTGGCATCTCGATTCCGTCCTGGGCGTTGGCGGTATGGCGGCCGTGTTCGGCGCCTCCCACCGCAACGGCCAGCGAGCCGCGATCAAAATCCTCCATGCGGATTTTGCCCGGGACAAGGGGATCACCGACCGCTTTCTTCGCGAAGCCTATGTGTCCAATAAAATTGGACATCCTGCCACGGTCCAGGTCTTCGACGACGACATGACCGAGGCCGGTGAGCCGTTCATCGTCATGGAGCTCCTCGAGGGGGACACCGCCCGTGACGTCTGGAAAAAGTGCGGCCGCACGATGCCGGTCGTCCAGGCGCTTCAGCTCTGTGAGCGCGTCGTCGACTGCCTCTCCTCGTGTCACGCGATCGGCGTCATCCACCGTGACTTGAAGCCGGCGAACATCTTCGTGACGAAGGAAGGGGTCGTTAAGGTCCTCGACTTCGGCGTCGCTCAGATGCGCGATGCCACCGCCGAGCGCACGCAGGCGGGGACGGCCCTCGGAACTCCCTCCTACATGTCGCCTGAGCAGGCGATGGGGCTCGTCGACCAGCTCGACGGCCGTTCCGACCTTTTCTCCATGGGGGCGATGATGCACGCCCTCGTGACCGGTCAGCGAATTAACAATGGCCGTACCGAGCAAGAAGCGCTCGTCATGGCGGCGACGAAACCGGTCCCCTCGGTCGCGCGTATCGCCCCGAATTTGCCGGTAGAAGTCATCAAGCTGATCGACAAGGCGCTCGCCTGGGATCGACGCAATCGTTTCGACAACGCCGAAGCGATGAGCAAGGCGATGATCGAGTGTCTCGCCAAGCTCGGCGCATTGCCGCTCGGCGGACCGAAGGGCACCGCGCTCGCTGCGGCGGCACCTGCGCTTGCGCCGCCGGAGATGCGTCCGCGGGCACCGAGCATGATGCCGGCGAGCATCGGTTCGGGCGTAAAGGACGCCGGCGGGACCGGGGGCTTTCAGGTTTCGAACCCCGGAACCGGCGGTTTTCAAGCGCCGGGCGGCATGGGGCGCCAGACGGGTGCCTTTTCGAATTCGCAGGCGGAGACGAACACCGGTCGCTCACTCGGCTCCGGTTCCGGCGCCGTCAGCAACACGATGGAATTCGAGGTCGGCGACAACGACCCCCGCATCGTCGCGCTCCGCGATCTCTTCAAGCACGTCGAACGACTCCTCCCGAACGCCCGCCAATACGGGTGGAATCACCCGACCTCCGAGCGCATCATCCAGACGATGACCCAGGCCTTCGGCGAAGCGCTCGCCAAAGATCCTGCCGTCTTTGAACTCGATATCCGCCCGTATTCCTTGCTCCGTTTCGGGCACACGATCTGGGAACCGGGCCCCCCTTTCGACTCGGTCCCCTACAACTTGTTCGCCTGCGGCGTGCGTCGGCTCGCGGTAAAGCGCGGCGTCACCGACAAGGAACTCCTCGAGCTCTGGAAGCTCCTCGCTTGCGAGCCGGCCCTCGATCTCCCCCCGGAAGACGACATCGCGTCGGCCCTGTGGGAGCGTCGTCTCACCCACGTTCAATGGGAGTGCTGCGAAGCCTTCGCCGAGGGCGAGGCGACCGAGCGCGAGGCCTTCTACGACGAAGCCGGCGAACTGGAGCGCGTCGCAAAAGCGGCGGCCCGCGACAAGACCTCGGAAGTCGAAGCAAAAGCGATGAACGTCGCCACCAACGACGGCGTGCTGACGGACGACACAGGCGTCTCGCCGCTCGCCCTCGAAGACGTCGAGCGGAACCTCTACGGGCGCCGCCTCGTGATCGACGCGAACGAGTTCAGCGAGCGCTACGTCGACGCGTTTTTGCAGGGGTATTTGCACGCTGCCGTCCAGCGGGATGCCCCGCTCGTCCTCGCGGCACTCCGGAAGTCCTGTGCCGACCTCTTCGTCGCCGGGCGCGTGGAGGTCCCGCTCCAGCTTTTCCAGACGTTTGGCGAGCGCCTTGCCGGGCTCGTTCCGAGCGATCAGGACCGGCTGAAGCTCGTCGCTGGCCTCGCCGCCGCGATGTTTGGCGCGGAAAATCTGAAGCTTGCGCTGGGGCGCCTCGAAGCGACGCCGGAACATGTGCATGCCTTCCGGCCGGTCCTTCCGCTCTTGAGCCGCAACGAATACCCGACGATGCTCGAGGCGTTCCGTCGCCCGCTCCCCGGCGCGCTTCGCGACTCGCTCGCCGCCTATTTGCAGCATCATTTGCCCGGCTTGGAGGAGATGGTCGCCCAGGCGACGCGCGGCGCCGACAAGGAAGCTTCCGCCCGTCTCCTCGACATGCTCACCCGAGCGAACACCGCTGCGGCTCGCCAGGCGGTATCGCAGCTCGCCTCCACCGACGACCCCGGCGTCGCCATCGAAGCGAAGATGCGCGCCGCCGGCTCGCCGGACGCTGCACTGCCCGATCTTCTTCAAATGCTTGAAGATCCCCGGGTCGACCGTCGCGTGCTCGCCCTGCAGACCCTCCTGCGCTTCCAGCTCAAGGCGGGCCATCCGGCGATCTCCCGCAAAGCGAAGACGGCCCCTCTCCATCAACTGAGCGGCGAAGAGCGGTACGCGCTCCTCACCGGTCTTGTGGCTCTCGCCCCCCAGCACGGGGAGCCCGTTGCCGTAGAAATCGCCAAGAAGGGCGGTCTCGTGACGTCCGATGATCGTGAAATCGTTCGTATTGTGGCCTGTCAGGTCCTCGGCGAGAACTCGACGAGCCGCGTGACGATGGGGGCCCTCCAAGAGGTCGCCGACTCCCGCTGGGGCACGTCCTCCGAGACGCGCGCCGCGGCCCAGGCGGCCGTCGATGCCATCAAGGCTCGCCTTCAGGCGAACGCCGCCGCCGGGGTGCGCTCATGACGATGCGCCTCGACATCATGACCAACGACGCCGGCGAAAACGTTCGCCGGGAGCGTGCCCGCGAGCTTGGCGCCGACGTCGTCGTTGAATTGTACAAACTGCTGAAGTTGGCAGCCGTTCACGACCTGCAAAACCAGGCGTTTCTGCAGCAGCTTGAGCGCGCCCACCAGAAGATCTCCGAGTACACGCTCAAAAGCGGTCTCGACGTGAGCATTCTCTTTGCGCACAAAGCGGTGTTCGTTGCCGGTCAGCTTCTTCGGGGTTCCCGAAGCGTCTACGAAGCGGCCGTAGAACTCGGCGATATGATGAGCAAAATCGGTGGATCCGATGTGTTCATCGAGCGCGATATTACGCCGAAAGAGCTTTACCAAATCACCGAAGCGGTCGGCAACGCGCTGCGAAATGCGAGCGTCGACTTCCGTTCGCCGACGCCGCGTTTTCGCCTTCGCGCCGTGAAAGATGCCGCCCGTCTTCGCGGACTGGAACTTGAGCAGCTCTCGCCGGAAGAGCGAATTGTTCGTGGCTATGCCTCGGCGGTCGTCGTCATGCGGCGCTTCTTTGAGGATCTATCCGAGAGCCACTACACGCTCCCGCGACGCCTCAAGCGCGTGGCACAGACGCTTGTCGATCTTTCTGAGGGGAACGTCCCTTTGTTCCTCGGCGTCACCGAGGCCCGAAACGCGAACTTCGATGACGCGGGGCGCGCGGTAAATAGCGCGATTCTCGCCGTCGCGATGGCGCGCAAACTGACGAATGACGCCGTCGTCCTCTCCAAGGTGGCCATCGCCGCGTTGGTTCACGATGTCGCCCGTCCGCGCGCCGTCGCCCTCGCCGCGCAAGGCGAGTTCGGCGCAGGCACGACGAGCCTCTCGGAAGACCAGGAAGACGAGCTCCCCCGCGGGACCGCCGCGGTGCTCTCCGCGCTGGGGCGTCTTAACGAAGCGTCGATCCATCGCACCGTAATTGCCTTTGAAGCTCAGTGGTTGCGGCGAAAGCTCTATCTCGGCCAGCCCTACGGCGGCGCCCGTGACCCGCTCCTCCATGCCCGCATCGTGACGATGGCCCGCCGCTTTAACGACGCGGCGACCCCCGAGCCGGGCTTGATGCCGAAGGCGCCCGACTACGCGATCGCCATCCTCGATCGCGAATTCACCGACCCGGTCGATAAGACCCTTCTTCGCGTCCTCGCGGAGACGATCCGCGTCGTTCCGATGGGCTCGGTCGTCGAACTTTCTACCGGGGAAGTTGCCGAAGTCGAGCGGCCGACCTCCCGCGGCGAACGCCCCGTCGTGAAAGTGGTCATCGATGCCCGCGGCGCCCGACCGCGATCGCCGGTGGAAATCGACCTTTCCACCGATTTGAGCCGCTCGATCAAACGGGTCGTCGAGACGACCGGCTGGCAAAAGGGGCTCTCCCTCGGCGACAGCTTCGAAACCGACGACTCCCCCCACGGGCCCGACTCCGACGAGCCGGCCTCCGATCGTCCGCAAGCGCCGCCGGCGCCGCCGCCCGGCTTCGCAATGCCGGATCGGCAACCGCCCGCAATCATTCACCTTGCACAGGTCGCCCCTGGTGGCGATTCGCCGACGGTCACGCCGCCAAAACCGCGCGTCGCCGACGCGATCGCGCTCGAGTTGGAGGGCATTCCGTCGGCCCCGCGAATGCCGTCGTCGGCCGCGATGGACGACCTCGTCCTTGATGACGACCCGCTCGTGGTCGACGACCCGCTTGTTTCCGACGATCCGCTCATCGCGGATGACCCGTTGGTTTCCGATGACCCGCTCGTCGCCGATGACGCCTTCGACGCCGCCTTCGACCTTCCGCCGCCTAGCCCTGCGAAGCCGCCCGTCGACGACGTTCGCCGCGCCCTCGGCTCAACGATGGTCGGTGGTGCTGTGGCGCCGGTCGCCCCGATGCCGGCCCGTCCGCCGCTTCATTTTGATCCAGAACCGGAACCGGCACCCCGCGAAGAAAACACGCTTTATCAGGCGAGTTCCTTCTACGAGGACGCAAAGCCGAAGCCGCTCTCAAAGGCGATCCAGATCGCCCGTCCGCCGGCGGCGACCGCAGAAGGGGACCTCGGTGGCACGCCGCTCCCTCACGTCCTGATCTACATGCTCGAGCACCAGCTCGACGGAACTCTCCTTCTCGCCGATTCCCACGGCGGCGAGACCTTCGTCACGTTCGCATCGGGGACTCCTGTAAAATCATTCGCGAGTTCCGGGGAGGCCCGCCTTGGGGACGTCCTCGCGCGAATGGGGGGAGTGCCTGAAGCGGCGATCTCCGCAGCGGTTGCGGCGGCAAAGCCGCTCGGTGTGCTTTTGGGCGAGTTCTTGGTGGGCGAGGGGACGATCACCCGCGGTCAGCTCGAGAACGCGCTCCGCGTCCAGCTCGTCGAGCGCTTGTCGGCGCTTGGGGCACTCGGTTCTGAGTCGAATTACTCATTTTATCAAGGGGTTGACCTGCTCGAAGCGGTCACGGGGGAGCCGGTACGCACGTCACCGCTCAACGCGATTCTTTCCGTCGTTCGCGCCTGGACCGACGACGACAAGATCCAAAAGACGCTCGACCGTATCGCGCGCGCGCCGCTTCGGCTCCACCCCGAGGCGGAACTTGGGGCCTTCTCGTTTGCCCCGGAAGAGGCACCGTTGCTCGCCGCCTTGCGGTCGGGAACGACCACCGTCGTCGAGTGGTCCTACCGGCAGGGGGTCGATGTTCGCGCGATGGCGCGCGTCCTCTACACCCTCGCCGTGACGCGCCAGTTCCAGCTATCCGGCCAGACCAAGCTCCCGCTAAAGGGCGCAGTTCCTGGGGAATTTCATCCGCCGCTCGTCGTCTCCGGGCGCTGGAAATCGCCGCCGTCGAGCCGTGTATCGATCCCGGCGCCAGCACCGAGCGTGTCTGCCGTCCGCCGCGACGACCCGGTTGCCTCCCGACGCCCGCAGATCCGACCGATCGGCGCCACCCCGCGCCCGGCCGCCGCGGTCACCTACCCGTCCCCCTTTGACGACGGTCCCGGAAGCGCGCGGAATGCACCCCCCAGCGCC
>JAAFHJ010000078.1 GCA_013298325.1 Myxococcales bacterium
ACGATGCAGATACTTGCCCTGGAAGCCAACCCGACGCCGACGCGCCTCCTCTACCGGACCGACTACGCCCTTGCGCGCCTGAGCGGTCAGCCGGCGCCTGCCTACCCGCAAGAGCCGCTCGTCCGTGGGATCTTCGATCCCTACGAGTGGGAACTCCTTCAAGAAACAGTGCTTTCTGCCGACGCGCAGAAGCCGCTCCCCGATCCTTCCAATCGCTGGGCCGACGACCCCGCCGCCGCCGCCCTCGGTGCTCGCATCTTTGCCGATGCCACGCTCAGCCCCTCGGGGACCGTCTCCTGCGCCACCTGTCACGATCCGGCGACCGGGTTTGAGGATCGTCGCCCGCGGGCGCTCGGCGTTGCCGAGGGGTCGCGGAAGTCGCCCCGTATCGGGCAGATCGGCACTGCACGGAATTTCTTCTGGGACGGGCGCGCCCCGACGCTCGCCGCCCAGGCGCTAGGCCCCTTCGAGAACCCGAAGGAATTTGGCTCCGACCGATGCTTGGTCGTCAAACGAATCTCCGCCAACTACAGGAATTCCTGGACAGATCTCTTCGGGCCCCTCCCGCCCGCGTCGGTCCTGCCGGACCGCTGTGCCGGCGCCCTCGATGCGGCGACGCAGGCGGCCGTCGACGGCGCATTCGCCCACGTCGGGCAGGCAATTGCCGCTTACGAGCGGACGTTCCGCGTCGTTCCGAACCGCGTCGACCGCTATCTGGCTGGCGACGACGGGGCGCTCAACGACTCGGAAAAGCTCGGACTTCACCACTTCGGCCACGACGGCTGCCTCCAATGCCATTGGGGCCCCCGCTTTTCCGACGACGCCTTCCACGCCCTCCGCTTCCCCGGCCTCGCGAGCCCTCTCGACCTCGGTCGCGGCGCCCTCGCGGAAGCGATCGCACGCGGGGGGGATGCCGCAAGACCGGGCGCCTTCAAGACGCCCCCGCTCCGTGGCGTCGCAAAGAGTCGCGGCTTTGGCCACGCGGGCGCGATCCCCGATCTCCTTGGAGTTGCACATATTTATCGGATCGCCGGTGCCGGCCCCGAGGACGCGACCGCCGTCGGGACCGCCGAGCGGTGGCTTCAGAAGTTCCACGAGGAGGACGAGCCGGCGCTCGCCGCCTTCCTTGCGGCCCTGGATGGGGACGCCCCCTAAACGGCGCCGTCGAGGTCGACGATGAGCGGGACGAGGCGGTTTACAGCGTCATCGACGTCGGCTTCGTCGGTGTAGGCGCCAAATCCGAAGCGAATTCGGGTGTCCCGAACGTCGACGATGACACCGGCCGCGACCAAGGCGTTGCAAATGGCGCGGGCGTTGGGGAGGTCGTAGGTGAGAAACTGTCCCCGTTGGTCGGCGTCCGAAACGACCAATGCCGCCTGGGGAAGAACCGCTTCCGTTTTCTTCAGAAAACGCGATTGAAGATCGTGGGCATGATCCCGGGCTCGCTCGACGGTATACCCGACGGTTTCCATCCACTCCAGGGAGCGACGGAGCCGGAAAAGACCGGTCGGATCGAAGGTCGCCCCGAAGAATCGACCGCCATGCGGCGCGAAGGGGACGAGGTCACTCTTGCCGTCCTCCAGCGCTCCGAACGCGGCAAACCAGCCGGTGTTCTTCGGTCGCGGAAATACGCCATCGGGCGCATGAAGAAAGCAGCATCCCTCGCCACTCATTGCATATTTGTAGCCGCCGGCGACGTAGAAGATGCGGTGTTTCCAGCGCTGAAGATTCGTCGGAACTGCGCAGAACGCGTGGTACCCGTCGACGACAATGGCGGTAGAAGACGGAATCGCCTCAAGAATCTCTTCCAAGTTCTGGACGATCGCACCCGACCGAAATGACACCTGACTCAGAAAGGCCAAGTCGAAGGTCTGGCGGTTTGCGGCCGTCGCGAAGCGCTCCGCAAAGGTCGCTCGCGGCTCCGCCGCAATGCGAACGACGTGGGCACTTCCATCCTCTTCCAAACGGGAGAGTTGCCGCTCGAAGGAGTGAAATTCACCGTCGGTCGTGAGGACCGTCAATGCCCGTGACGTCGGGAAGCACGACAGGATCCGAAGCAAAAAATCGTGGGTATTCGGGGCAAACGCGAGGGTGTCCCCGGAAGGATCGAGGCCGAGGATAGCTGCGATACGGGCTGACACTTCGGGAATGAGGGCCCCGAAGACCGTGTCCCACTTCCGATCGGCTTCCGTCGCTGCGAGGTCGGCAGCCTCTTCGTGGCCGCGAAAGGCGGCGTCGGGCCACAGGTGATGGGAATGGGCAGCGAGGTGGATGCGCCCCGGTGCTGCGCCGAGCGACCGGGAAAAGTGCGTGCGATAGCTCACAAAACCTCACAAGTCGGCGAACACAAATTCTTCAGCGTCGTCGCGTTGTTTACGGTCGCGCGCAGGTAGAGGCGCCCGGCCGCCCCGCCTCCGCCTCCGCCAGAGCCGTCCCTCTGCCCGGCTTGGGGCCCCGCGGTTCCGCCCCCCGAGCCGCCGCTCCCCCCGTTGAAGCCGATCCCGCCGACGATCAATCCAGCGCCGCCCGCCCCACCCGCCGCATTTTGCCCGTCGTCCGGCGGGTCTTTGCCGTCGCCGCCGCGGACGCCGACCGCGTTGCTCGCCCCAGCGCCGCCGCCGCCACCGCCGAATGCGAGGAGCTTGCCGGTGATCGTGAGCGTGCCGGTCGTGAGGAGGACCGTTCCGCCGGACCCGCCACCGCCGCCCCCGCTCCCGCCGAGCGTAAGCGGAAACGGGCAGCCCCCCTCGCCACCGCCCCCATGAACGGTGATGAGGCCGTTGTTTCCGACCGTGAGCGACGTTGTCGCATGGAGGAGGAGCGCACCCCCGGCGCCGCCGGCGCGCCCGCAGGCCCCTCCTGGGGCTCCGCTCGCTCCGCCTGCGGCCCCCGCCAGAAGCGCGAAGGGGGAAGCCGGGGAAGAGGTTCCGCCCGATCCGCCATTGTTATTTTCGGCATAGGAGGCACCGCCGCCGGTCGCCCCGTTGGTGAACCGACCGCCGCCGCCACCGCCCGATTTCGACGTCCCGTTGCCGCCGACGCCCGGCGCCCAGCTCATGCCAGGACCGCCGGCGACGCCGCGGGCCGACGCGTCAATTTTGGCTTGAATATCAATAGTATCGGCGACGACGACAAGCGGCTTGGAACCGGTAATGCGCACCGTTTGGTTGACCGTCCACCGCTTCACGCGCATGGCGACGGCGTCGCCCGCGTTGTTCGTCAGCTGGACGTCGACAAAGGCGCCATTCGCCACGTTCCCGCCTCCGACAGTGACCACTTTTGTGTCGGTATCAATCGAGGTAACGTCGATCAACGAGTTGGCCGACGGGGCGACGTCAACCTTGTTCGCGATGCCGTAGACATCAATCAGAATTGGGGCCAAACCGGCGTCGATGGGGCCCGAATCGTCCAAGATCCCACCGTCGGTCGCCCCCGTCTCTGCGCCGGAGTCGCTCGTCCCTGTTTCGCCGCCGCTGTCGACTGCGCTGTCGGTGGTCGCATCGCGCGCGGCGTCGACGCTGCCATCCATGCCTCCATCGGCGGCAGGGGGCGTGGCCGGGGCGTCGATGGTAAGGCCGCAGGCGCTTGCAGCGAAGACGGCAAAGACGAAGGGGGCAACGGCACGACGTTTCATAGGGGCTCTCCAGGACGAAAGACGACGCTTCAGTAGCGTAACGTAAGCTCGGCACGAACGCCTTCAAAGGCAGGAAAGATTCGACAAACGCCGCTGACGCACCGGAGGCCGCCCTGCTGTTGGCCGGCGAAAATCTTGATGTTGGAGCCACTCGTAAACCGGTACAGGATCGAGCCGTTGACGTACCAGGCGGGCTGCCCAGTAATCGTGTAATATTCGATGCCTTGCGCGATAACCCACTTCGGCGCGATCTTGAGCGCCGTCTGGTGAAAGCCTTGTGCCCACGGGACGCTAATCTGGAGGTCTCCGCGGTCTTTTGCGTTCTGACCTTCCTCGAACCGCATACGATGGCGACCGGTGAATTCCAGCGAGTACGCACCTTTAAGGTAGTAGTTGAACGTGTAATTGAGCGCGCGTTCGTTGTAGTACAGATGGCCGTTTGCCAGCCGATCGTTGCGGACGCCGATGGAGGCCAGGAGCTGGGAGCGATCCTTGTCGAAGCGGTACTCGATGCCGGTCAGCCCGTCCCAGACGTTGTTCTGCCCTTCGCCGGCTGGAAGTTCGCTCTGGTAGCGCCCATAGCGGTCGCAGCTGGCGCCGGGCACCTCGCTCTTCGTGTGGTAGTAGCCGCCGGCCGCGTAGACGAGGAGGTGCTTGTTCACGCGGGCGTCGGTCCGGAGGCGCCCACCGTCGACGCAGGCGTTGAAATTGCCGAACATCGAATCGGCAATGAGCGGCTCCGTTGTCGGCAATTGTGTGTAGGCTACATTCGAAAACTCGACGGCGCGGTTTGCGTTCACCGACGCCGGCACCGGGAGAAAATTCCGGTAGCTCTTCACTTCAATGGTGTTTGTGATTGCACCAAACGTCGATGAGAACGAACCATAGATCGCATTTCCCGAGCCACGAATGCCACTCTCCGCGGAGCCCGCGTAGTTCTGGATCGCCCCTTCAATATACAAAGTGCCGTGGCCGAACAAATTCGGGACTTCCACACTTTGACCAACAAAATCGACCTTTTTTGCGCCATAAAGCGGGTTCAGGCCCGTTGGAAGCGTCGCTAGAAACGCCGAGGTATCGGCATCGTTGCACGTCCCGATGGGGGTCGCCAAGAGACCATCTTTGATCTCGCCGGGCCCAGAATAGCTGTACGGAGCACAGCGCGAAATGCGGACGGCACGCGTGGTCAGCACGACCGGACCGCCGCGCCCTCCCGAGATCTCTGCGCCGAGGATGCGGTCGGAGCCGAACATCGGAATCCCGCTCCCGGTGCCGTTGGCGCCGAAGGGCTTCGAAACGAACATCGCCCGTCCGGAGGCTTCGTCGACGCGCGTCGGGTTCCCGAAGCCGGCGATGGCGGTCAGGCCGATCGGCCCCTTCTGAAGGGCGATCTTCGCGCCGCGCGCCGTCGTGTCGATGCCGAGCTCATCGAACTTTCGTAGCGAAAGGGTGAGACCCCGGCCGAACTGGGCGTAGGCATCGCCAAGGGTGATTTCGAGCCCCTTGTCTTTGTAACTTCCCCAGATCTTTGCCGGATAGACGTTGTTCCGAAAACGGGTCGCCCCGTCGGCGACGATGGCGTCACGGAAGGCCGGGTCGAACCTGCCCCCCTCAACGAAGGTCCGATCTTCGGGGCGATTCCAATAGACCGCCGAGTCGAGGCGCAAGCCGAAGGTGAATTTCTTATAGGTAAGTTGAGCGTTTAGCTTGTTGAGCCATTGCCCCCACCCGTGGTCCCGTGCCGGGAGTGGCGCCCGCGCGTCGAAGCGCTGGGAGACGATGGAGGTCTCGGTCACGTCGAGCTTGAACGGCGACGGGGGCGCGGGGGCCCGTCCGTTCGCGACCGCCGGCGCATTTGCTGGGAGCGCCTCCGCGTGGGCCCCTCGCCCGACCGCCAGGGCGCCGGCGAGAGCCAGCGCGCGAAGGGCGAAATTTCGACGACTTCCGAGGCCGAGGCGTGACGAAGAATAGAGCCCTTCCACAGGACCATCCTTAACGCGAAACGTCACATCGCTACAATCGGCTTTGTTTCCGCGACAATCGTTCTTTCTTCCGTTTTCCGCGCGGCATCGGAGAGATTCGCGAACGCCAATTCGGCGTCTACTGGTGCGGCGACAAATGGAAAGCGGGTGACCCCTGGGAGGGACCACCCGCTTGTTCGGAAGGTCAGTTGCAGCGACTACTCACGCGCAACCAGCTCTTTTACTTCCCGCTCCAGTGCATCCTCGTCCCCGGGGTTGTAGCCCTCGTGAACCTTGAAGACTTTGCCGTGGCGATCGAAGAGAATCGTCAAAGGGGCCGACTTCTTCGGATTGTATTTGCCGACAATCACCGAGTCGCCGTCGACGAGGACGGGGAAAGTGAGATTGTTCCGGTTCACGAACGGAGCGATTTGCGCTTCGGTCTCCGGCCCGTCCATGGCGACGGCGAGAACCGCGAAGCCCTTCTTCTTGTTCTCGTCGTAGATCCGCTGAATGTGCGGAAATTCGGCGAGGCACGGGTCACAGAACGTGCCCCAGAAGTTGAGCAGAATTACCTCTTTGCCAAGGTGGTCCGACAGTCGAACCGTCTTGCCGTCGAAGGTCCGCCCCTCGAAGTCTTGAGCGGTCGCCCCCGGCGTCGCAGGGGCATTGACGTCGCTCGGCGACGCCGCGCCGCCGGATTCCGCCGCGCCGCCACAGCCAAAGAGGAGGGCGGCGAAGGCAGGGAGGAGTGCCCGCGATAACCGCTTCACGGGGTCGCCGTCTTTGCGAGCCACTTGTCGACGCTCTTGCGGATCGCGTCGGCGGAATCGTAGTTGTTTCCGCCGAGTTGGCTCTCAAGCACCTTCATCGTGCGCGCGTCGATGGTGCCGTTCCAGGGGACGGCCGCGCCCGGGAAGAACGGGCCGAGCTTCTGTTGGTCGGAGTCGACGACGCCCGGGTTCTTCAGGCTAAATTTCTTCATCCAACTCTTCAGGTCGTCGCTCGTGGCGCCGGCGCTCTGCTTCGTGCCGTCGACGATCGCGGTGAGCCAGACGACCCCCTTCGCGGCGAGTTCGTCGGTGAGCGGCCCGGCGGCGCGCGCCTCCGCTTGGCAGGGGCCGCACCAGCCGGCAGCCGCCTGGATGTGGATGAGTTTGTAGGTCGTCCCTTCAGGATCGTAGAAATTCGCGAGGGATACCGGAACCGGCTCCTTCGTGAAATCGCCGTCGGGCCAGCCGATGAACTTCAAGTTCGGCGCCACGAAGCCGGTGCTGTAGCCCTGATTCGCCGACGGGTAGGGGACCCCAGCCGGGTTCACGTCGGTCCCGGTGACCGTTCCGCGCGCAACGCCGCTCGTGGAGTCATCGGCGGCGCAGGCCGTCAGAGCGATGGCGAAAATAGATGCAAGATACAGTGACTTGGAACCCATGTACGACCTCGTTGGCAAACGGTGTTCGCACACTAGTCGGTAGCGGCCCTTCGTCAATGCACGAAAGTGCGGCGACACAACCGTGAAAGGTCGCGCTTCATTCCTCCCAATCTCGTTGCTGCCGTCGCCTACCTCGGGTAGTTCCGCCGACGCCCCCGATGATCAAACGCATCTTTGCCGTCGCCCTCGCCTCTGCCTTCGTCGCTATTCCGTCCGTGTTTTTGGCCGGCTGCCGCTCGGAAGCGTGCAGCGACGGCACGACGACCGGCGGCGTGGCGCTCATCAATACCGGAACGGCGTCCTGCAAGGAGGGGAATGCCTGCATCGCCGACAAGAGCGGCGCCGTAGAGTGCCGATTGACCTGTGCGAGCCAGGACGGCGCCGCCGACGGCTGCCCGGTCAATTATTACTGCACAACCGGATCGACGGGCGCCCAGTACTGCCAGAAAACCACGCACCCCATCGAAGAGGGGCCGGGTACCTGGGGCGCGAGCTGCGTCGCGAAGAAGGGCGTCTCCGGCGAGGACTGCAACACGGCCGCCGGTTTCGGCTGCTACGCGGAAAGTCCAAGTGCTGCGGGTATTTGCACCCTCTACAACTGCGCGGCCGATAGCGACTGCAAGGGGGGCTTCTTCTGCGCGACGGTCAACAAGAACCCGTCCGCCGACTCGAAGGCGCGCTCCTTCGGCGAAACCCAAAAGGTCTGTATTCCCCGCGACTACTGCGCCCCTTGTGAGCACGACATCGACTGTCCGACCATCGACGGCGCCTCCCAGGTTTGTGCGCGCGACGGCGCCGGGAAGCGCTTCTGCACCACCGAGTGCACCGGCGACAAGGGCTGCAAAGACCAGGCGACCTGCCGCCCAAGGGCCGACCAAGGCGAGGCCGACAAGGAAGGGAACGTCTGCGTGCCCCGCTTCGGGACCTGCAAAGGCAAGGGGGACCTCTGCGACCCGTGCCGTTCGGACGCCGACTGCGCGAGTGGCGCCATCTGCACCGGCGAGGCTTTCGGCAACTACAACACGGAGAAGTTCTGCACGCGGAAGGTCGCCGATTGCGCCGACTGCAAGGGGCTTGTCGGGAAGATGGACGACCCGTATCTTCGCGGAAATATTGCTGGTTTCGCCTGCCTCTCAAAGCCGGACACGACCTTCGACTTCCCGACCAACCAGTGCTTTGGCCTCGTCCAGTTTGGGACGAGCGCGGACGCGAACGTGCTCGGCTGCTACACGCCCAAGAAGACGAACGACCGCTGAGATCGTGTCGGCCGGGAACCGGCCCCGAGCAACGCGGTGTGTTGTCGAGATTGACGCGCCGTGTTGCTCGCTTTAGCGTCCCCGCTCCGTGAATACCGGCGACACCGCATGGCTCCTGATTTCCGCCGCCCTCGTGCTGTTTATGGTGCCGGGGCTGGCGCTCTTCTACGGCGGGATGGTGCGTCGAAAGAACGTCCTTTCGACGCTCATGCACAGCTTCGTCGCCGTGCCGATCGTCAGCATCCTCTGGGTCGCCTTCGGCTATTCGCTTGCGTTTGGCCCCTCTCACAAGGGACTGATCGGTGATTTTTCGCTCGCCGGGCTCGGTTCCCTTGCGGACGGCGCCCAGGGGACGACGCCCTCTTACGCCTTTGTACTGTTCCAGATGATGTTTGCGGCGATCACCCCGGCGCTTGTCTCGGGGGCCTTCGCAGAACGCATGAAATTTCGGACGTACATCGCGTTCGTCGTGCTCTTTTGTGTGTTTGTGTATCTACCCGTTGCCCACTGGGTATGGGCGCCCGACGGTTGGATCTTTAAGCTACATGCGCTTGATTTTGCAGGCGGAACGGTCGTTCACATGACCGCCGGAGCTGCCGCGCTCGTAGGGGCGCTGCTTGTCGGAAAGCGCCTCAAATACCCCCACGAAACCCCGGTACCGCACAATCTCACCATGACGCTGACCGGCACCGGCCTTCTTTGGTTCGGCTGGTTCGGCTTTAATGCCGGGAGCGCCCTCGCGGCAAACAAGATTGCCGCCCTTGCCGCCCTTGCGACTCATCTAGGAGCCTGCGGCGGGGCGATCGGTTGGGTCGCCATTGAGTGGGCCCACCGCGGCAAGCCGACGGCGCTCGGTGTCGCCTCCGGTATCGTCGCCGGTCTCGTGGCGATCACCCCGGCGGCCGGTTTCGTAGCCCCCTGGGCCGCGATCGTCATCGGGCTGCTCGCCGGGGTCGTCTGCTACGGCGGCGTCCTTCTCAAGCACCGCTTTGGCTACGACGATTCTCTCGACGCTTTCGGGGTCCACGGCGTCGGCGGTCTCTTCGGGGCGATCGCGACGGGGATCTTCGCCGACACGCGTTTTAATCCCGATGGTGGCGACGGGTTGATCCGCGGTCAAACGAAGCAGTTTTTCGTACAACTCCTCGCTTGCGCCGTCGTGGGGCTCTACGCAGCCGCCGTAAGTGCCCTGATTTTCTTCGTTCTCAAGAAAACGATGGGCCTCCGCGTCGAAGCATCCGAGGAGCGTGAAGGGCTCGACGAGACCCTCCACGGGGAGACCGGTTACGCCGGCTGAACTTCGAAATTACTTACGTTTGAGCCACGCACTTCCTTTGGAGATCGCTGCGATGACCCCCACGAATCGGATGGCCCGGCGCGGCCTCTACCACCCCTCCCAGGAGCACGATGCCTGCGGGCTCGGCTTCGTGGTCGACATCGCCGGTCGCCGGAGCCACAGCGTCGTCGAGGACGCCCTCACGATCCTGCGGCGGATGGAGCACCGCGGCGCAGTCGGCGCCGACCCGGAGACCTCCGACGGTGCCGGGATTCTCCTCGCGATGCCTCACAGCTTCCTCGAATACGTGATGGAAAAGCAGGGGGACGAAATCCCGACGGCTGGCGACTACGGCGTCGCCCAGCTTTTTGTTTCTCGAGATCCTGGTCGACGGGATGCGCAAATGAATATTTTGCGCGAAATCGTCCGCTATCACGGGCAAAAAATCATCGCCTTTCGGGAAGTCCCCGTGAACCTCGCGGCGATCGGCCCCTCGGGGCGCGCCTCGATGCCGATCGTCCTCCAGCTCTTCGTGGCGCGCTTCGCCCCGCGCGAGACCTTTGAGCACGTCCTCTACCTTCTTAGAAAACGTGTAGAAAATCGGGTTCGTGCCGCCGGCCTCAGTGACGATTTCTATATCGCGAGCTTCTCTTCCCAGACGATTGTCTACAAGGGATTGATGCTGCCGTCCCAGCTCGGCGCCTTCTACCCTGATTTGCGACATCGGGATCTTCAGGCCCATCTCGCGCTCGTTCATTCCCGATTTTCGACGAATACCAATCCGACGTGGGAGCGCGCGCACCCCTACCGTCGGCTTTGCCACAATGGGGAAATCAACACGCTTCGCGGCAATCGGAACGCCATGCGTGCCCGCGAAGCGCTCCTCGCAGCGAGCCGTTTTGGCGAGCATCTTCAAGATTTTAAGCCGATTCTCGATGAGGGAGGGAGCGACTCCTCAAACCTCGACGAACTCGTCGACTTCCTCCTGGCGAGCGGGCGCCCGCTCCCCCACGTGCTCCGGATGCTCGTCCCTGAAGCCTGGGAGACGAACGCCGAACTCACCCCGGAAATGCGTGCATTCTACCAGTTTCATGCCCACCTCGTCGAGCCCTGGGACGGACCGATGGCGCTCGCCGTGACCGATGGAGAGGCGGTCGCTGCGACCGTCGACCGAAGCGGTCTTCGCCCTGCAAAATACCTGGTGACGAAGCAGGGGCGGGTCGTGTTCGCCAGCGAGTTTGGTGTGCTCGATATCGCCCCGGAAGACGTCGCCGAGAAGGGGCAGCTCCGCCCCGGCGAGCTCCTCCTCATCGATACGAAGGCGCGTCGCATCGTGCCCCAGCGGGAGGTCGACGAGAGCCTCGCGCATGCGCGCCCCTGGGCCGCCTGGCTCCGCGAACATGAGCGTTCCCTCCCGCCAAACGCGCAAGGAGATGGCCCGGAGTTTTCAGCAAACGCGCTCGTCCGCGAAGCGGGAGACGAGGCGCGGACGGCGACCGCTGCTGTGGAAGCGCTCCTTGGGTGGACTCGCGAAGACGAAACGGTCCTCCTCGCGCCGATGGCGAAGACCGGGGAAGAGCCGATCGGTTCGATGGGGAACGACGTCGCACTCGCGATTCTTTCCCCCAATCCTCAGCCACTCTTTCGCTTCTTCAAACAGCAATTCGCGCAGGTCACCAATCCGCCGCTCGACCCGCTCCGGGAGGCGCTCGTCCTCTCCACGCGCGTCCTTCTTGGGGCCCAGGGGAACCTCCTCGCCGAAGAAGCCGGCGCCGCCGCGCGCCTCGTGCTGGATGGCCCCTTCCTCTCCGCCGGGGAGCTTGCCGCCCTGGAGCGCGGGCAGGGCGGTCTCACGGTGCACCGTATTCCCCTTGAATTCTCTGCGGTTCGCAGCGACGGTAGAGGTGGCGATCTCGACGAGGCGCTCAGCGCGGTGACCGAGGCGGCCGCCGCGGCGGTGACGAAAGGGGCCTCCGTCCTGGTCCTCTCCGACTGCGGGCTCCTCGACCACGTGGCGACGCACGTCGCGATTCCGACGCTCCTCGCGACCGGCGCCGTCCACCATGCGCTGATTCGACGGGGGCTTCGTGCGAAGGTTTCCCTGATTGTCGAGGCCGGGGACGCGAAGGAAGTTTCCGACTTTGCGCTCTTGTTCGGTTACGGAGCTTCGGCAATTGTTCCGTGGCTCGCTCAAGCGACGCTCGCCCGCCTCTGCGCGGAGGGGACGATCGGCGTTCCCGTTGAGAAGGCCCTCGCAAACTACCGAAAAGCCTCTGAAAAAGGGCTGCGCAAGATCCTGTCGAAGATGGGGATCAGCACGCTCGCAAGCTACACGGGGGCGCAGATCTTCGAGGCGATCGGCCTCGGCCCCGGCGTCATCGCCCGCGCCTTCGAGGGGACGGCCTCCCCGCTCGGTGGCCTCGAAATCCCCGATATTGCCAACGATCTCGAACGTCGTCGTCGTGTCTTGGCGTCGTCGCCGCTCGCCGGCGGCGGCATCTACGCGTGGCGTCGCGATGGCGAACCCCACCTCTGGTCGCCAGAAACGGTGGCAAACCTTCAGAAATCGGTTCGCCTCCCACTTCAACAGGGACCTGAGGAGGCCTACGCAGCGTTTGCCCGCGCCATCGACCACCCGCAGCGGCCGGTGACGCTTCGTGGCCTCTGGCGCGTTGCGCCCGCGCGGTCGCAGGGGCCGATCCCGCTTGCGAGCGTCGAGCCGGCGGCCGAAATCGTGAAGCGTTTCTGTACGGGGGCGATGTCCTTCGGAAGCATTTCCCAAGAGGCTCACGAGGCGCTTGCCGTGGCGATGAATCGCATCGGCGGCCGTTCGAACACCGGTGAAGGTGGGGAAGACCCCCGCCGCTTCGTGCCGCTCGCCAATGGCGACTCCCTCCGCAGCGCGATCAAGCAGATCGCCTCCGGGCGCTTTGGGGTGACAGCGAGCTACCTCGTCAACGCCGACGAATTGCAGATCAAAGTCGCGCAAGGGGCGAAGCCTGGCGAAGGGGGGCAGCTCCCCGGCCACAAAGTCGACGCGGTCATCGCGAAGGTGCGCCACGCCACCGAGGGGGTCGGTCTCGTGTCGCCGCCGCCCCACCACGACATTTACTCCATCGAGGATTTGGCCCAGCTCATTTACGATTTGCGGAGCATCAATCCCCGCGCGGTGATCAGCGTCAAGCTCGTCTCCGAAAGCGGCGTGGGGACGATCGCGGCCGGTGTTGCAAAGGCAGGGGCCGATCAGATCCTCATCGCCGGTCACGACGGGGGCACCGGGGCGAGCCCCCTAAGCTCCATCCAACACGCAGGGACACCCTGGGAACTCGGCCTCGCCGAAACGCATGAAGTCCTTCTGCAAAATGAGCTCCGCGAGCGCGTGACCGTCCAGGCCGATGGCCAAATGCGGACCGGACGAGACGTCGTCATCGCCGCCCTTCTTGGCGCGAATGAGTTTGGCTTCGCGACCGCGCCGCTCGTCGCCCTCGGTTGCGTGATGATGCGAAAGTGCCATCTCAATACCTGCCCCGTCGGGATCGCGACGCAGGATCCCGTATTGAGAGCCCGCTTTACTGGGACTCCCGAACAGGTGATTCGCTATCTGTTCTCGGTCGCCGAGCACGTGCGCGAGATCCTCGCGTCGCTGGGCTACGCCCGCCTTTCCGACATCGTCGGCCGCCGGGACCTCCTTCAGCTCCGGGAAGACAGCTTCGAGGGGCGTGGTCATCTGCTCGATTTTACGCCAATTTTTTCCGTCGAGG
>JAAFHJ010000079.1 GCA_013298325.1 Myxococcales bacterium
GGTCGGCGTTGGTCGCTATTGCAGCAACAACGGCACTTACGGTTCCGGGGGCTGGCTCTTCGGTCTTCTCGGCTTCAACAACAGCACCTTCGACAGCGATTGGTGGGAAAAGAAGACCGGTCCGAAGAAGATGTTCAAGCCGGCCGAAAACGGCACCGACTGGATGCAGACGTACAGCTTCGTCGTCACGAACTTTGATGACAAGAGCGTTCGTCAGGTCGGGATGGCTGGCTACGACTTTACGAAGAACTCCCAAGCGGGCATGCACTTCTACACGGCGCAGGCGGAGATGTTCTTCGACTGCAAGGAAGCCTGGGACGGCGACGACTGCAATGGCGATGGCGAGGACGACGTCGACCTGGCGCTCTACGCGATGAACTGGCGGACGCGGCTCGTGCGTGTCCGAAGCATGAACATTCTCGGCGTCCTCGGGGACTTCTTCCTCTCAAAGGTCCTTAACGGCGGTGTTTTTGACAGCATCGGCGAGAAGATCTCGAACTCGAAGGCGCTTGAGAACGCCATCGGGGCAGCAGCGAAGGTCGGAGAAAAGGTCGGCCTAAACGCTGACATTCTCGAGAAGATCGTCGGCAGCGGAATCGACAAGGGTGTCGATTACGTAGAGGGTCAAGCGGAAGACCTCTGGGGTGGTGCAAATGCGCTCCCCGCCACCGAAAACTATCACTGAGGATGACAACCATGCGACGACACAATAAGCGTGGCGAGCGAGGGGCGGCGATGGTGGAAGCCGCCATGATCCTCCCGGTCATCTCTCTCTTCTTCGGTCTCAGTATCTGGATGATGTCTTCTTATTACGAGAAGTTGAACCAGATGCAGACGGCCCGCTACGACGTCGCCTACTACGCCGCTCATTCCTGCGACGAGACTGCCCCCGCCGGCAATGCAGGTGCCGGCGAGGGGGACGACATGGATGTCGGTGGTGTCGGTGGCGCGAAGGGGAAGGGCGGTCAAGATGTCGCCCCCCCGGGTGAAATGGGGAAGTCCCTCAACACCAAAACGCGCATTGCCCACGAGACGACCGACAAAGAAGTCAATAAGTTTGGTTACAGTCGCCCCGTCCGCAATTCGTCGCACATGATGTGCAACGAGAAGCACAATGGCGGCGGCATCTCGTCGATCTTCAGTTTCGCCAAGTCGTTCTTTTAGGCCGTAGATCGGAGCCGAGTCATGATCCAGCTGGTATCTTTCCTCACTTCGCTGCGAAGCAAGAACACCGATCCGCGCAGGGCCGGTCGGATGCGCGTGTCCGCGTATGCCGGCGCGATTGCGCTCGGGCTGGGGATGTTTTCGTGGTCGAAGGCAAAAGCGGAAGTTGGGAACCAGGCGGTCGCCTTTGGGCAGGACCTTCTTCCCTTTGTTGAACTCCTCGACCGCCCGCAAAAGATCACCCTCAATGGGGAACCGATCTACGCCGCCTCGGGGGTTGGGAATCTGCCCCTCAAACAGAGTCTCGACCTCGTTGAGCGCGCGTGCAGTGCGCAGGACACTGCCGTGTTCAAAGAGGCTTACAAGTCCGCCCCGACCGAGGTCGCCGCTCTCGGCATCCTTCCGAATGGTGTGCTTCGACGCGAGGACGGGACGCGCGGCGTCGTTGCATGCATCTCGAAGCCGAACGGGAGCGCCACAAACCTCGTCGACACCATGAAGACCTTCCAACAATCCGCCGACCTAGGCGACCTTGGGAAGCTTCGTTATTCGTACATGACTGCCACGAAGGACGGCAAGACGCGCGCCCTTACGGTCTGGACGGAGGATCATTTCAAGCTCTCCTCCTTCGCCATTGAAGACGGGAAAGATGCCCCCGGCTCCGACCCGACGCTCGTTCCGCGCCCCGCTGATTCTCAGCGCTACCTCTCCGCGCAGTTTGATGGCACGCCCTACGGCGTCTGGATCTATTCGACCGCCCGTTCCGCGGAGGATGTTGCTGCGAGCTATGACACCAAGCTTCGTGACGACGGTTGGGTCGGTTTGAAATACGAACGCGACGGGAATCACGGACGTGGTTTTGAGAAGGACGGCGTTGAGCTCATCCTCAGCACCGGCATCGATAGCGAAACCAAGCGTACCGTCGTTACGATCGCGGAACTTGGCGCCGACCAGCGCGCCGCCCGCGCTCGTCCTTCGGCCCCCTGAGGCGCGCGCCGTCGGCCTCCTAGCGTCGGGACTCTGCGAGGGGTCTCGACGCGTTTTTTCGTTCTACGCAGTGCGGCGTCCGACACGCTTGTACTTTCGGTTCTTTTCACGCGGTTCCCCCCTGAGATAGAGTCCCCCATCCATGAATCGCCGGGCCCTTGCAATCGCCGCCATCGTCGCCGCTCTCGGAGTGATTCTTCTCGTGCTTTATCAACGTCGTTTCGAGCTCGATGCCTCCGGCGGCGAGCGCGTGACGGTGCTGGTCGCGGCGAAGAAGATCGACCGAGGCGTCATCCTCACCGACGACATGATCGGGACCCGCAAAGTCCCGATCGCTTGGGTGGAGGATCGCGCCATCAAAGAGTCGGAACGTTCGAAAATCCTTGGACTTCCGGCGGCGAATACCGTCCTCGCTCAGCAAACGGTGATGTGGACCGACATGGTCAACGCTCAAGACGAGCAGGTCAATCTGAGTGACCGCGTCGAGCCGGGCTATCGAGCCGTTACGATCCACGTCGACCGCTCCGATTCCGCGGTGACCCTCATCCGCCCCGGTGATTATGTCGACGTGTTCGGCACCTTCATCAAGGGGGCGGACGATAAAGGTGAGCGATTCTCAAAGCTTTTGCTCGAGAAGGTGCTTGTGCTCGCGACCGGCAACGACACCTCGCGAGACCGCGACGAGACGAAGAAGGTCCGCGAAGACATCCTCACGCTGAGCCTCGGCCCGCAGGAGGTCAACATCATGGCACTCGCGAGCGAGTCGGGACGTCTCACGGTTGCAGTACGTTCGGTGCGTGACCAAACCCGCATCAAGAGCGCGGAAATGGGGCAGAACCAGTTCGAGGGGATTACCGGCCAGCGCAGTGTTGCCCGCCCGACCTCGACCGTCCCCCAGCTGATTACCGCGCCGCGCTGATCGCGCCGCCACCCACGCTTGTCGCTACGACGCCCCTCAAGGACACCTATGAAGCTCCGCCCGCTTGTTCTCTGCGCTGCCCTCGCAACCACCGGCGTGGTTGCCGCGCCGCTTGCTCACGCCCAGCAGCCGGCCGCCCACAGCACCGACGTCACCCTCTCCGTCGGTGAAACCAAACTCGTCGCCGCAGCGAATGTGAAGAACTACGCGCCGACCGGCGATTGCTTCGACGTGAAGCCGACTCCCGACGGAACGCAGTTCATCATCACGGGTCGCCGTCCCGGATCTGGATCGCTCCTCCTCATCAAGAACGACGGCGCTCAGACCACGTACGACATCAACGTTTCCACTCGCAATATCGCGCAGGTAGAGCGGGAACTCCAGCAGCTCCTCGGCGACTCGCCGGGTGTCCGCCTCCGGCGCGTCGGTGGCAAGCTGTTTATCGATGGCAGCGTGAGCACCGACAGCGAGGCGAAGCGCATCGACGCAATCGCGAAGCAGTACAAGGACCAGGCCGAGAGCCTTGTGGTTGTGGCGGGTCCGATGCCCGGCGACCGAAAGGTCCTTGTCCGCCTCGACCTCTTCTTCGTGCGGTACGAGCGCTCTTCAAGCTGGGCGGTCGGTATTGGCTATCCGACGTCGATCGGTGGCACGTCGAGCGGAGCGACGCAGATCATTCAATCTCAGCTCGACTTCGATTTTATTACCGGAACGATGACCTCCGCACAGGCCTCCATCGTCGGTCAGCCGCTCCCGCGTCTCGATATCGGCGCCCGAAATGGCTGGGCAAAGGTGCTCAAGCAGTCGACGCTCATCACCGGAAATGGCGTTGAAGCGACGTTCTTCGACGGCGGAGAACTCAACTTCAAAGTCTCGACGGCCGTCTCCGCGTCTGTGGCGAAAATCGAGTACGGCTCTCACGTAAAGATGCTGCCGCGTTACGACTCGAGCACGAAAGATATCGAGGTCAAGATCGCCTCGGACGTTTCTGAGCTCGCCCCAAACAATGGTGGGGAACTCCCGGGCCGCACGGCGACGCGCCTCGAAACGACCGTCAATCTCAAGCTCGGTCAGGCGCTCGTCCTCTCCGGCTTCAAGACGATGAGTCGGCGAAATGACATCCAAGGTCTCCCGCTCCTTAGCGAAATTCCGGTCCTCGGCGTCTTCTTCGGAAGCCATAGTAAGCAGGAGTCGGAATCCGAAGGGGCCATCTTCATCATTCCGAGCGTTGTCGAGACGGTGCCGAAGTCTTCTCTGGAAGTCGTCCGCAATGCGCTAACGACCTACAAGAACTTCTCGGGATCGATGCAGAATCTCGACACGTTCCCGGTCACGCCCCCTTCGGCGAACTGAATTTGGCAGTGCGGTTCCGGGTTCCCCGGAAGCGACAAAAGGCGGGCCGATGTTTCTATCCGTGGTCATCCAGTCCGAAGACGGTCGCCAGCGCACCGAGACGTTCCCCGTGGGGACGCCAATTACGGTTGGCCGCGCACCGACGTCGACGCTCCGCCTCGACAGCGACCTGGTCTCGCGGGCGCACGTCGTCTTCGACGTCGGACGCCAAGGTTTACGCGTCGAAGATGTGTCCCGAAATGGAACGATAGCGGGCGATTTGCTCCTCCAAAAGCGTGCGATCGAGGTGCCTTACGGGACCCCAGTCGTCGTCGGCGAGTTTACACTTTATGTGTATCCTGCACAGACGGCCGTCGCCGCGCCGCCCGCCGCGCCGCCCATGCCGGCGGCTGCTCCCCCGCCCGCTTACGCAGCGCCTCCTCCTCCCGCACCGGCGCCGCCGGTCGCCGCGCCGGCGCCACCGCCTGCACCCGCCGCTCGACCGGCTGCGGGCGGAGCCCCCGCCGGATTCACGAACGATGCTGAGCGGGAAGCCCGCAAAGCGGAAGTCGCGATGCGCCGCGAGATCCACAAGCAGCTCCTTGAGCATCTCGACCTTGCGACCATCGACGCCAAGAAGCTCGATGATCCATCCATGCGTCCCAAGGTGCTGACGGCGCTGCGCCGGATCGTTGCGACGATGGACGCTCGCATCCCGCGCGAAATCGAGCGCGATGTCCTCATTGGCGAATTGGCGGATGAAGCGCTCGGCCTTGGCCCCCTTGAGCGGTTCCTCGCCGACCCAAAGTGCAGCGAAATCATGGTCGTCGACCCCGACACCATCTACGTCGAGCACGCCGGAAAGCTCACGCTCTCAAGCGCGCGCTTCACCGACGACGAGCGCGTGCGCGCAGTGATCGAGCGGATCGTGACCCCGCTCGGTCGACGCATCGACGAGTCTTCGCCGTTGGTCGACGCGCGACTCAAAGACGGATCCCGCGTCAATGCCGTGATCAAACCGCTCGCGCTTCGCGGATCGTGCATCACGATTCGAAAGTTCGCGAAAACCCCGCTGAAGATGGACGATTTTATCCGCTTCGGTTCCATCACCGAGCAGATGGGGCGCTTCTTGACGCGCTCGGTGGTCGCGAAGAAAAATATTGTTATTTCGGGTGGTACGGGCTCCGGGAAGACGACACTCCTCAACGTTCTCTCTGGCGCGATTCCTGAAGACGAGCGCGTCGTCACCATTGAGGACGCGGCAGAACTTCAATTGAAGCAGCCCCATGTTGTTTCCCTCGAAACACGCCCAGCGAATCTTGAAGGGCGCGGCGAGTACACGATTCGCGACCTGGTAAAGAACGCTCTCCGAATGCGGCCCGACCGCATCGTCGTTGGCGAGTGCCGTGGCGGTGAAGCGCTCGACATGCTCCAGGCGATGAACACGGGCCACGATGGTTCGCTCACAACCACCCACGCCAACTCGCCCCGCGAGGCGATCGGCCGCTTGGAAACGCTCGTGCTCATGTCCGGTCTCGATTTGCCGATTCGAGCTATCCGCGACCAGATCGCGTCGAGCGTTCACGTGATTGTTCAACAGTCCCGCATGTCCGACGGTACCCGAAAAGTCACCGATATTTCGGAGGTGATCGGTATTGATCCCGATACTCACGAAGTCGAGATTCGCCCGATCTTCAAATTCGTTCGAACCGGTACTGGCGAAAAGAATAAGGTCCTCGGTGAGTTTCGCGCGATGGGCTACCTACCTTCCTACCTTAATGATTTCATCATCATGGGCCTCGTAAAACGCGGGGAAGCATACCTGTGACACCGAACGAATTTGGCCTGCCCGCGCTACGGTGGGGCGGTACCGCCCTCGTTACAATCGGGCTCTTTGTCGGCACGTATATCGCGGCAACCGATACGGGCGGCCCGGTGCTTCGCTGGTACGCGCGCTATGTATCGATGCTCGAGCGGAAGCTCCGTCTTCAATTTATCTTTGTACCTGGGGAGCGCATCGTCCTCGCCCAGGCCGCCGGGATCTTTCTCGCGCTCGCTGGATCGGCCGCAGCAGGCTTTGAGTACTGGTGGGCGCTTGTGCTGGTCATCTGCATCGGCCCGATCGCACATATCGAAAACGAGCGCATCAAACGTCTCGAGAAGATTGAAGACCAGCTCGACGGATTTTTGATTGCCCTCGCGAATGGCATGAAGAGCACGCCAAGTATTGGCGCCGCGCTCAGCTCGGTCGTGACGGTTATCGTCGACCCGATTCGTCAGGAGATCGACCTCGCGCTCAAGGAAATGAAGGTCGGCTCGACGCTTGATCAATCCCTTATCCACATGGCGTCGCGCATCGGAAGTCGTTCGGTCGACTCAGGATTGAGCGCGATTCTCATCGGCCGCCAGGTCGGTGGTAACCTTCCCCGCGTCCTCGAAACCACTGCGAACTCTCTACGAGAGATGCGTCGTTTGGACGGGGTCATCCGAACGAAGACTGCCGAAGGAAAGATGCAGCTATGGGTTGTCGGCGCGCTCCCGATCGTTATTGCGGTCGGCATGAGTGTTTGGCAGCCCGGCTATCTTGCCCCGATGACCGCGTCGTTTGTTGGCTATACGCTCCTCTTCGTCGCCGCAGTGGCGTGGGTCAGCGCAATCGTCATTGCCCGCAAAGTCCTCACGATTGATATCTGATGGAAACCGCACAGCTCTCCTCAGCAACCATTGGATTTCGCTACGCGAGTGCGGCGATGATCGGCGCCGGCCTCTTCGGCGTTACGTACATCCTCGCGAGCGCAGAATCGCGCGAGGGCGGGCGCTTTGGCCTCCGCGGGCTCAAGCGTCAGCAAGAACTTTCCCGGAACGAACAGTGGTCTACCATTGAGCCTTTCGTCCGTTGGCTCGGCGTCCGTCTAAGCCCAATCCTGACGACGGAACAGCGCGCATCGATTGACAAGATGCTTGGGCTTGCCGGCGATTGGATGGGCGCGACTGCCGACGAATTCGTCGCACTTTCGCTGCTTTCGGGCTTTGCCGGCTTTCTGCTGGCGTACGTGGTTCACGTTTTTGCCAAAGTGGACCTATCGCTCATCGGGATTCTCGGAGTCACCCTCGGCGTGACGATCCCCTACCAACGCGTCTCTGATTCCGGCATTGAGCGGATGCGCCTCGTTAGCCGCGGGCTCCCCTATGTCGTTGACCTTATGGCGCTCTCGATGAGCGCCGGTCTCGACTTCCCCGGCGCGATTCGTCAGGTCGTTGAGAAGTCTTCCAATCCGGAAGATCCGATGGTCGAAGAATTTACGCTCATTCTTCAGACCTTGAATCTCGGTCGTACCCGCAAAGAAGCGATGCTTGAATTTGCGCGCCGTTGTCCGATCGAAGCGGTGATCGAATTTACAAACTCGCTCGTTCAAGCGGAAGAGCGGGGAAATCCGGTCGCCGAAGTCCTCACGATTCAAGCGTCCATCTCTCGAAACAAGCGAAGCGTTCGCGCGGAAGAGCTAGCTGCGCAGGCAGCGGTGAAACTTGTTGCGCCGCTCATGCTCGTATTTGTCGTCGTCCTGATTCTGATCCTCGGGCCGAACCTCCTCGGCGTCATGGGTGCCCTGTGAGCAGCCACATCGGAGCCGCATCGTGAAGACTCTTAAGTTCCAGATTCGTCAGTCGAATGGCCAGCTCGATCAGGTCACCGTCGAGGGGGAGCGCGCGCTCATCGGCATTGGAGCCCACTGCGAAATTCGACTCCCTGTCGACCAGGGTAAGGTCGAGCATGTTCGGATTGACGTCGTTCCGGGCGGCCTCTACGCAACGGCGCTCGCCTTTGATCCGCAGCCGACGCTCAACAATATTCCGTTCTCTCAGTCGCCGATTACGCCGGAGTCGATTCTCGGCATTGGGACGACACAAATTCACGTCGTCCTTGCGGAGCAGGCAGGCTCCGGCGGTTCGACGAAGGACCCGAAGAAGTCCTCGCCGCTTGCGATGGTAGGACTCGTCGCGATCGTCGGACTCGGCGCCTTCGCCGTCCTCAAGCCGGATACCTCCGGAAGTTCCTCGGGCGTTTCAAAGCCGCCTGAGCTCTGGAAGAGTGGTGCTGGTGCGGTGGTCTGTCCCGCCCAGGGGCCGCAAGCAAAATCCCAAGGAGAACAAGCACTCCTGGAGGCGGATGCCTATCGCGAGAGGACGACATTTAGCGTTAGCGACGGCGTCGTCGCTGTCGAGCGCTATGAGTTCGCGGCCGCCTGTCTGACCGCCGGAAACGACGGGGAAGGGGCGAAGTACGCCACCGATGCCTCCCAAACACTCCGCACCGACCTCGACCGTCGCTACCGGAAAGAGCGCCTCCGCTTGAAAATGCACACGACCAACGAGGACTGGGTCAGCGTGCGTCGGAGCATTCGCGTCCTCCTCGATTTTACGGAGAAGGTCGATCCCGCCTACGCGGATTGGCTAAAAATCCAAGATCGTGATGCCGCGAAGAAGGTGACGAAATCGGGGAAGAAGTGACGAGATCACTCGTCGTTCTTGCGGCGGTTGGCTGCTTCGGCCTCGGAGCATGCACCCCCAAAAAGCCTGCGACCGAGGCGAAGCTTGAAGCGATCGCCAAAGAGGAGCAGCCCGAAAAGCTTATCCGTCGGGGCAAGACATTTGCGTCCGTTGGGGACTACACGCGTGCCGAGCAGTACTTCGTTCAGGCAATGGAGCAGGGCGCAAGTCCGCGTGTTGTGATGCCGTGGCTCCTCGACGCGTGCACGGCGGATGGCCGCTACCGGTTAGCGATTAAGTACGCGGAAGAGTATTTGACGAAGTCGCCCAACGACACCGGTGCTCGGTTTGTTCTTGGCGCGCTCTATTCGGCCGTTGGCGAGAGCGAGCTGGCGGAAAAGACGTTACGTCGTGTCGTTGCCGATGCGCCAAATGAAGCCGATCCCCACTACGCACTGGCCACGTTACTTCGCGACGTGCATCACGATTCCGTCGGCGCAAATACGGAGTTTTTGACCTATCTCCACCTCGCTCCGCGCGGCGCCCACGCCCCGGAAGCTCGGGCCGCACTTAGTGGTCCCAGTGACGGAATGCCGCAACGGATCGGAGAACCATGATCCCCAAAGAGATTTTTGAGGAGACGCTCCTCCAGTTCTTCGCGCCGATTCGTCCGTACCTAGAAGATCCTGGTGTCAGCGACATCATGATCAATGGTCCAGGCCAGATCTTTGTCGAGAAGAAGGGCCTCCTGGAGCTCGTCCCGGCGAAATTTGATTCCCGGGAACACCTCACGGCCGCTTTGCGAAACGCCGCCCAATATTGCGGCAAGATGATCGACGAGGAGCATCCGATCCTCGAAGGGCGACTCCCCGACGGCTCGCGCATCGAGGCGGTGCTCCCGCCTGCGGCGCCCGAGGGGCCATGTGTATCGATTCGACGGTTCTTTAAAGAGACATTGAACGTCGAACGACTCATTCGCTTTGGCGCAATGAATGATGAGGTCTCCCACGCGCTAAAGGCCATTGTTGCGTCGAAGCTGAACATCCTCATCGCGGGTGGAACCGGTTCCGGCAAGACGTCGATGCTCAACGCGCTGTCGTCATATATTCCGGACGGCGAGCGTGTGGTCGTTATTGAAGACTCTCGCGAACTTCAGCTCCAACGGGAGCACGTTTGTCAGCTTGAAGCGCGCCCTCCGGACCCGCGCGGTCGTGGCGAGGTCACGATTCGGCAGCTGTTTAAGGCGACGCTCCGTCTCCGTCCCGATCGGATTGTTCTTGGGGAAATTCGAGGAGGTGAGGCCCTCGACCTTATCCAGGCGATGACCTCCGGCCACGGTGGTTGCATGGGCACGCTCCATGCCACCTATCCGCGTGCCACGATTTCGCGCTTTGAAACGATGGCGATGATGAGCGACATCGACATGCCGCTGCATGCGCTTCGTATTCAGCTCGCTTCCGCCCTCAATTGCATTGTCCAAGTGGGGCGCCTCCAGGACGGTTCTCGAAAGATTACCCACATCAGCGAGGTGCTCGGCTACGACATGCAGACGCAGACGTATCAAATGCAGGACATTTATGTCCGCAGGTACCTCGGCTTCACACCCGACGGCAAAATTGAAAGTGAGATTGTCCCGTCCGGGATTCTCCCGCGCTGCATCGAGCAGCTGCACGAGCATGGGATGGACTTCCCCTCCAATCTCTACGACGCCGTTCGCGCGGCAGGCGGGCGCGTGCCCCACTCGCCGCTCGGTTGAACGCGGAAAACTGCCGCTCACGGAGACCCTTCGGCTAGACTCCTCTCCCGATGAGCCGTGCGTTTTCACTGCGCGTTTTGCGCGGCAATGCGTCCCCGTCCTCCTACGACCTTCGCGAAGGGGTCCCGCTCGATCCGATGAGCGTCGGCCAACGGGGGGCGCTTCGCATCGCCGATCCGGGGGTGGCCGACGTTGTCGGGTACCTGTTTTTTGACGGAGGGCAGCTTCACCTCCAAAGCCACGACGTTGGCCAGCCGGTCCTCGCCAACGGGCGGCCGGTCGCGACGACATGGACGCCGTTTCCCGCGCCTGTTTCCGTCGTATTTGGGTCGATTGAGTTGCGATTTGAGGAGGTTGGCGCGAACGACGCCACCGAGCCCCGTGTCCCTCAGCCGGTCGCGGCGCGCCCGTTTGTGCCCGGGGCGTTCGCTTCTCCCGCGGATGACGAGTCGACTCGATTTGCGCCAGCCGCGCAGCCCTCCGCAGGGGCCGTGCGCCCGGCCGCCGGTGCGCGGGTGCCGCCCCCGAGCGACGACGACGACGAAAACGGTCCCGCGACACGCTTTCCTGGCCAGCCGGCGTCGCCAGAGATCGGGCCTACTCGGGCGCTGCCGGCGATTCCTTCAGGCAGTGCACCGTTTGTTCAGCCAGGACCGGGCGCATCTGGTGCCTATGTCCGGCAGGGGCCCCAAGCGTTTGTTCCGCCCGGATACCCACCGGCCGGCGCACCGCCCGTTGGCGCGCAGGCAGGCGCTTCCGGAACAAATACAGTCCCTCCGCCAAATATGGCTGCGGCACCTGTGCCGTCAAAAGGGGCCTTTCACGACTTCATGAATCAGGGATCTCCGCTCCGGAGATTCCTCTTTGTGGCCCTCCCGGGCGTCATCATCATCATGCTCCTTCGCCAACATCGGTTCCAGCGGGAGCAGGCGGAGAACAAGCTAATCGCCGAGCAAAAGGCGGCGCTCGCAGCGTCCGCGTCGGCACTGGCTTCGGCGTCTGCTGCGGCATCGGGAGCGCCAAAAGCGCCCGTGATCGGCGTCATTCTGGGCGCGCAGATCCTGACGCCGCCTCCGCCTCCGGCGCCAAGCGCCGACCCGAAAGACAAGAAGAAGAAGGACGACGGCGAGCAATACGCAACGCCGGCCACCTCCGCCAAGACGCTGGATCGACAGGCGGTTGACGCGATGATGGATGGCAAATTGCCGGAAGCGTTGAAGATCTACCGGCAGCTCGCCGCCCAGAAGCCGAAGGACCCGACCTACTCGTCGGCGGTGAAGGTGCTTGAAGAGAAGGGCATCAAGTGAGCTTGCTCGCTCGCCTCGAGCGCCGGTTCTCGTGGTTCGCGATTCCTGATCTCTCCTTTCTCCTCGTCGGCCTGTCTGGGCTCGTCACGCTCCTCGGCTTCGCGAAGCCGCTCTTTCCTGCCTACCTCGTCCTCGACCCGGCCGCCGTGCGTGGGGGGGAGTTTTGGCGGCTCTTCACATTCCAGTTCGTCATGCAGGCCGACCCTCTGTGGTGCTTGTTCGCGCTTTACTGGATGTACATGGTCTATCGGAACCTCGAAGAGCAGTGGGGCTACTTCCGCTTCACTCTCTACTGGTTCATCGGTTTTTCCGCGACGGCGGCAGCGGCCATGCTCGCGCGCGGACCTGCGTCTCCCGAACTCCTGGCGACCAGCTTCTTTCTCGCCTTCGCGACGCTGAGCCCCAACTACGAGATCCGACTTTTCATGGTGCTGCCGGTCAAGGTTAAATACCTCGGCTACGCCAGCGCTCTGTACCTGCTGTATCAGCTCGTCTCTGGACCGGCCCTTTTGCGCTTCCAGGTCGGCGCGGCAACGCTCAACTACCTTATTTTCTTCGTAGGTCACTGGCGTGATTTCTTCGCCGGCGAGCGCCGCCTGATGGAGGCCCGTCGTCGTCGCGTCGGCCTCCGTTCCGCCGAGCCGCTCGTCGGTCGCGGGGAGCGCCAATGCGCGATTTGCGGTGCGAGGCAGTCTCAAGGAGCCGATATTCGCGTTTGTTCCTGCGAAAAGTGTGGCGGCGAGCGGCGCGACCTCTGCATCGCTCACGCCCGCGACCACTGAACATCATCGGCAAAGAAAAATGGCGTTCCCCGCTTGCCGGGAACGCCATTTGTACACCGACGGAAACTTCGTCTTACTTGAGACGCGCACCCGGGGCGACGCTCGCGTCGATCGTCGGAAGCACGAGCGCCTCCGAGGGGCCACTTGCGAGGATCATTCCGTGGGAGATGAGCCCCTTGCCGAAGTCGCGCGGCGCGAGGTTTGCGACGACGAGCACCCGGCGGCCGACGAGGTCCTCCGGTTTGAAGGTGAGCGCCAGCCCTGCCACGATTTGTCGCGGCTTCCCCTCGCCAAGGTCGACCTCCAGGCGAAGGAGCTTGTCCTTCCGCGGGACCTTTTCCGCGTGAGAAATAAGGCCGACCCGCAAGTCGGTCTTCGCAAAGGTGTCGTAGTCGACGGCCGGGAGGCTCTCGTCGAGGGTCGGTACGGCGGCGGTGATCGGGGCGACCGACGGGGTCGCTTCCGAGGCGCTCGGCGCCTGCTTTTCTTCAGTCACTGGGGCCTCTTTCGGGGGGACGAGCTCGTCGAGGAGCGCTTTGATTTGGTCTTTGTCGTAGGTCGGGAAGAGGGC